>JAKITI010000019.1 GCA_021648145.1 Gammaproteobacteria bacterium | reverse complement strand
CGGGTTGGTGAGTTTGGTTTCCAGATTCGCTTTGGGGTTTTTGAAATCAAAATCGCGCTGGCTATAAGCGCCTGGCTGAAGCTTACGGCTGATGAGCCATTTGTTGATGTAGTCTTCATCACGTTCGACGTTTTGTGACGGTGGGTAATAGGGGACATCCGGCATGGCGATCGGTTCGTGGGCGCTGATGGAGTCTGAGAGTTTTAAGATATGTTTGCCATCTTTATGCATGAAGTAGTAATAAATACCTTCTTGCTCCATCAGGCGGCTGACAAAGTTAAAATCAGTCTCGCGGTATTGAACGCAATACTCCCAGGTGCGGTAGTTGCCACTCAGGGACTCTTCAAAATCTGAAAAGCCGTTATCACGAAAAACCTCTTTGATGATATCGGGGACCGTTTTTTCCTGAAAAATACGGCAGTCAGAGGTTTGATCCAGTAACCACAGCCACGGGCGTAATGTCGCTTTGTAGCTGAAAAATTCACCCTCCTCGCCCTCCTGGCTAAAGTGGCTGACGATGCCGTTGAAGTAACGGCTCTCACCCTCTGGAAGTGTCAGCTCCACGGTGAGGCTCTGACCCAGAACATCTTCCAGCTTTATCTGGTCATCTCGGCTCAGCAGGGTAAGATTAAACTCCGAGAGTCGCCCCAGCTCTTCGTTGCCCGTCATGCTACGCAACATCAGCACATCATCCCCCAGCGGGGTTTTAACCTTGATCGGTCTGTTTTTTTGTGTATAGCTCACTTAAATCATCCTCAAATGGTCATGTTATATTTATTATGGTAGCCATCTTTATTTTTTATCTTTGGCATCGCTCGAAACAGCTTAAAAACGATAGCTGAATTCATCGTCTGTCACGCTTACATGAACGCGTTCAATCGCTTCCCCTTGCAGCATTCGATTCAGGAACTCTTCGCTGATTCTTGGCAAGACTGTATTGGTCAGGATTGAGTCGATCATGCGTCCGCCACTATCAAGTTCGGTGCAGCGGCTGGCGATGAGTGTCACCACTTCTTCATCGTAGCTGAATGGAATTTCATAATTTTCCCGGATGCGTTTTTCGATGCGTCCGAGTTGTAGTTTTGAGATGGCGGTGATCATTTCATCGCTGAGCGGGTAGAACGGTATTGAGACCATTCGCCCCAGCAGGGCGGCGGGGAAAACATCTAACAGGGGTTTGCGCAGGGCTTTGCTTAAACCTTCGGGGCCTGGCATTAACTCGGGGTCTTGGCACATGTTCATAATGAGGTCGGTGCCGACATTGGTGGTGAGCAGAATAAGTGTGTTTTTAAAATCAATGACGCGGCCTTCGCCATCTTCCATCCAGCCTTTGTCGAACACTTGAAAAAATATCTCATGCACATCGGGATGGGCTTTTTCGACTTCATCGAGCAACACGACGCTATAGGGACGGCGACGCACTGCTTCGGTTAATACTCCGCCTTCACCGTAACCGACATAGCCTGGAGGTGCGCCTTTTAAGGTTGAAACTGTATGGGCTTCTTGAAATTCGCTCATGTTAATTGTGACGATATTTTGTTCACCGCCATATAACGCTTCGGCCAAAGCTAACGCTGTTTCAGTTTTACCCACTCCGGAGGGACCCGCCAGTAAAAACACGCCGACTGGTTTGCCAGGGTTGTCGAGATTGGCGCGGGAGGTTTGAATGCGTTTCGAAATCATCTCCAGTGCATGGCGCTGGCCAATGATTCGCTCTTGTAAAATATCAGCCAGCCGCAGTGCTGTTTCGATCTCGTTTTTGACCATGCGACCGACTGGAATACCCGTCCAGTCGCCGACTACGGAGGCCACCGCCTGGGCATCAACACTGGGTAAAATGAGCGGCGATTCACCTTGATATTCTTTGAGTTGTGATTGCAGTTCGCTCAGTTGTTCTAAAAGTGTCTCTCTGGGCAACGCTTGTTGTCTCTCTGCTGGCTCATCATCCGTTTCTAAGTCACGATCCGACTCTAATTCACGATCTGCTTCTAAATCACGCAGTTGTTGACGCAGGGTGAGAATCTGATCGACCAGCTCTTTTTCCGAGACCCAGCGTGACTCAAGCTTTTCAAGGCGCTCACGTTCATCGCCGAGGGCGCTATTGGCTTTTTCTTTTCGCTCATCCGCCTCAATACCAATGGTCTGCTCTCTCTCAATAATGTTTAACTCTGTTTCCAGCGCATCAATACTTTTACGGCAATCGTCCAGCTCGGCGGGCACGGCATGCTGACTGATGGCGACGCGTGCGCAACTGGTGTCGAGCAGGCTCACTGATTTATCCGGTAACTGACGCGCTGGAATGTAACGATGAGAGAGGCGCACTGAGGCTTCAAGCGCTTCGTCCAATATCTGCACGCGATGATGTTGCTCCAACGTGGAAGCAACCCCCCGCATCATACGAATCGCTTTTTCTTCATCCGGTTCGTGGACTTGCACCACTTGAAAACGACGCGTTAAGGCGGGGTCTTTTTCAATGTATTTTTTATACTCTGCCCACGTTGTTGCCGCAATGGTTCTAAGAGTGCCGCGCGCTAAGGCGGGTTTTAATAAGTTAGCCGCATCGCCAGTGCCTGCAGCACCGCCCGCACCGATCAAGGTATGGGCTTCATCGACAAATAAGATGATCGGTTTGCTTGAGGCTTGCACTTCATCAATCACTTTCCTTAGACGATTTTCAAACTCGCCTTTCATACTGGCACCGGCTTGCAGAAGACCGATATCTAATGTTCTGAGGGTGACATCTTGCAGCGAAGGCGGCACATCACCCCGCGCAATGCGCAAGGCAAAGCCTTCGACCACGGCTGTTTTACCCACCCCTGCTTCACCGGTGAGGATGGGGTTGTTTTGACGGCGGCGCATCAGAATATCAATGATCTGGCGAATCTCGTCATCACGCCCAACGATGGGGTCAATATCCCCATTACGCGCCTGTTCGGTGAGGTCGGTGGTGAACTGTTTTAGCGCTTGTTGTTTGCCCATCTGCGCTGGCGCAAGAGCACCGCTGGCTTCGCCCGGCTCTGCTCCGCTTTGAAAACCGTCGGTGGCCTGCAACGACTCTTCCGGTGAACCGGCAAGCACTTCATCAAAACGATCACTTAAAGTATCAAATTTAACTTTTTCAAACTCTTTGGAGATGCCGTAAAGTGCATGTCTTAATCCTGGTGTTTTGATCATGCCAACCATCAAATGGCCCATGCGCACCTGCGATTCACCAAACATCAAGGTGCCATAAACCCAGCCGCGTTCCACTGCTTCTTCAACATGTGAGGAGAGATCAGAGATCGAGGTTGAGCCTCGTGGCAGTCGATCCAGCGCTTCGGTAAAATCTTTGGTCAAGGTCGACGGGTTGATATCAAATTGTTTGATAATGCGGTGCAGGTCAGAGTCTTGCAATTGCAATACCTGATGCAACCAGTGAACCAGTTCCACATAAGGATTACCCCGCAGTTTACAAAAAACTGTTGCCCCTTCGATTGTTTTATAACCTACACTATTGAGCTTACCAAACAGTGCAACTCGGCCGATTTCAGCCATAATGACATCCTCCCACTAATTCGTTAATAACAGTATCGCTACGATCTTCAGAAATACCATTGGAATACAACCATGTTGTCCACCCCAGCTGGTTTTCTCCGCCTAATATAAATGCGGGAACCTCATTTTTATTCATCATTAAATTGGTATCCCAGGCAAACTGAAAACCTACATAATTTTTAACCACGGCGGCAACAGACTTCAGGTCATCTCCCCCGGGAAGCAGGCGTTTAAACTCAGAGAGAGACAGCGGCCCGAAATTCAGCCGAAATTTGTGCTGACACCCCCAGGATTTTTCGCCCACCAAGGTGGTTTTCCCCAGAATTCCTGTCTCTTCACTCTCACCCAGCCGCCATTGACTCTCTTTGGGCATCAACATCCACTCGCCAATAAACTCGCTCACCGTCACGGGTCTGTTGAGGTAGCCATTTAAAATCGTCGCCAAGCCATCGGCGTTACGCACCTGATTTGAAAATTTACCCGCAAAAAACAGTTTGGCCCGGTTGGGAAACTCATCTAGGTGATGTGATGGCTGACCCTCACCAAACAGTGAACCGACATATCTCTTAAACTGATCTGATGCTTCCCGATCAAAATTCACGGTGGGCTCTTTATTCGCCCAGGCACGATAAAAGAGTGACAACATGCGGTGATGAAACAGGTCAACAAAGCGAATAAAGGTGGGGTCTTTATCGTTTTTGAGCCGATCTTTGGCATATTCGGTCAAGTGTGCAGGGAGTGCACCGTGCGGTCCGAAAAGACCCAGAAAAAAACTATTCAGCCGAGCAGGGCGACCCTCTTTGCCTTCTTCAAAATCCGCCAGCGTCGAGTTCGCAAAAGAGAGCGAAGGCACTTGACCTAAGCGCACAGGGTCAGTCGCGGGGCGCAAGGATTCACCCAGGCGGGGAGACGCGGGTGACGCGCTCTCAATGCAGCGCAACGCTAAAAAAAAATTAAATTTTTCAGGCGCTTTTTTAAGCGCTTCGAGCCGTGTTAAATCACTGGACATCGCCCTACCCTCACTGGCCAACGCATCACTTCACCTCGACTTGTGCTCGTAATGACTGTTTGTGTAAAAGAGTTTATCGAGACGTAACGTGCCAAAAACTGCTCCAGTACAGCGCCCAGTAAAAAGATGCCGACACCTTCAAAGGCACTCTCTTCAAATTCGAGAGTAATCTCTACGCCCCGAGCCATCGCCATCGGCCCCGAGATGGGCACTCGGCGTATCACTGTTTGGGATTTTACCGATAACAAGCCATCAATCTGCTTATGAGTCGATATGTCATTCTCATCGCTATACAAACGTAACAGATCACGCAGTGCCTGTGCCCCCTTGTTGTCATCACTATCCACCAATGAGAGATAGTTAAGCGAAAGGTGGCTGATCAAATCCCAGCTCACACGGCTCGGATTATGGGCGGGCCGTGGTTTTGTCGGCCCTGCGATGCAACGCACGGAGAGTACTGGCGCACTGGACTCCATGGTGAAATCTGTTTTCCCCTTACCCACCGGCATATGCAGTGGCAAGTCGCGATTGGTGCAAAGCAGGTCAACACCGAGCTGCCTTAAATGACTGGAATACGGGGCCTCGTTGGCATCAACCAGGGAGACAAAAACTTCGCTGCCCATATAACTGGAGCGTGGGCCGTTCATGCGTTGACGACCCGAGAACATTCGTGGTTCGCGATAGTGTGTAAAATAGGCTCTTTTTTCGCGACTGTCGACGCTGTTATCTGCCGCATAAAAAGGCGCAAAGGGCTGTTCAGATTCAGTGCTGATACCATGACCCGTGACCCCTTTAACCGAGTGAACTTCAAAATCCATCGGTCGCGTTCTGTCTGGAACAACGTGATATTCGGTTTGGTTCGTTGTTAAATGAATGCGGTCGGACCGCTTGGGAAACAGGTTGATCGCCGGTGTGCAAAAAAGAGAAAAATTCTCTTTGTTTAATCTATTTTCTAACTGTGGCTCTGAGCGGTCTAACAGGACAATGATCTCTAATTCATCTCCCGAGCACTGTTTGACGGCCTCATCCAGACCGTTTATATTCAAAAACAGAAAGCGTTCGTAAAAGGCAAAGTACTCTTGTAATAGGCGATAGCCTTCAAAAGATCTTTTTGTGTAAGGCAAGATGGCATCAACATCATCAAAACCACCCGATTGAATTTTGTTTTTTGATAGCAGTTTGTCACTGTACGAACGATTCAGAGATTTGTTTTTTGAACGAACAACAACGCCTAGGCCGTTGGCAATAAACTGTTCATAAATGCGCGTGGGGAGTTCGCCACTGCCTCTCATAAACAGAGGCAAGGAGCTTAAACTCAGTTGATTGAAATTCAGACCTGCTGTGCTTCTCAAGCATAGTCGAATCGCGGCTTTTACCTTTGGAACATCCGGCAAACCCAAAGAGGCCACGGCGCCACTGCCTGAAATATAGTTCGCCTCAAACAATTCCAGTGGCCACAATGTTACGTCATGAGCGGTACGATATTCGCACGCGGTTTGATCATCTTTTCCCAGCAAGCTCCTTAAGCTACTATAACGTGGCACAACAAAGCCATTGGCCAATGAGCCTTCCATTAAATCAGGTTCAAATTGAACAACAGCCATGGAGGGCATGGGAGCAAGATAATGAGGGTAAACCATCGACAATAGATGCTGGGTGAAGCGGGGGAATTCCGAGTCTATTTTTAGCTGCACCCGCGCGGCTAAAAAGGCAAACCCCTCCAGCAGACGTTCAACGTAGGGATCCGCACACTCAAAGCTATCTAGCCCTAAACGTCCGGCAATTTTCGGAAACTCATTGGCAAATTCGCCGCCCATCTCCCGTATAAACTGAAGCTCCTGATTGTAATATTTAAGAAAACGCGGATCCATTAGCTTATTTTTTGAGTCCCTGATTCAGAAATATTGATACTGCCTGTTTCAAGGTCAACTTCTGTTTTCATAAACAGGCGTAACGGCACGGGCTGAGCCCACAGATCACCCTCTATTTCAAATTGCACCGCATTTTGATTCATCTCTTCTTCATCAACACACATACGCACACGAATAGATTTTCGTAAAATACGCGGTTCAAAATCCAGGATCGCCTGACGTAATTGGCGCTCAATTTCATGAATATTAAGTGTTGAAACCGTATGACCAGTTAAGCCCCGCATCCCATAATTTAATACCGATTTTTTAACATGGGGATAGTCTGAAAGTAGCATAACCTCTTCCAGATTACCCGTATTAAGCAACCAGGCAAGATCTCGAATGACGCACGCTCTTAAGCGGCGCAATGAAAGCACACGTTGATTGCGTGACTCTTGTGTCTGATCAGGCTCATCATCAGTCAAACGATCCAGTAATGAAGGTTGTAGACGCTCTTGTGTCGTTAATTCAGCCATTACAATTTAATATAATTTCTCTGACATCCATCAATGGAAATTCGCCCATATCAGTGGCCAACAGGCGCTGCCCCAAACCTAGATACAGATCATCACTGCACTCCAGCCACTCTGTTTTTTTTGCTAATTTTATTTGTGAGTCCATCGCATTTTCGGAGCCAGGGTAACGCGTCGGAATCAGGGCGGCACACTCGCCTTCATTTGCCCATATAAAATGGGCGGGCATCCAGACACTGTCACGTAGATCGCAGGGAGCTTCCACCTGAATTTTAGCAATTCGATGAAACGGCACCCAATAATAACGATCGTTGATGATAACCTCTATTACGGGTCCCAAACGACTATCAGCATCCGCAATCCAGCTAAACGCCTCACCGTTGATTTTACCGGTTGTTGCGGGAGCGGCATCAAACGCCTTTTCGCGCAGTTGTTGAGACTGCTCATGCTGCCCATCAGCAACTAGCTTAAACGCCTCTACAAGCTCAGCAATCCACTGCGTTGGTTCGCCAAAAATAAGCGGTGATTGTTTACCATCAAAAACATCACTTCGCAGTTGCTCGCAACTCAGTGCGTCACGATAGACTTGAACCATCGCCAAGGCAGAGTCATCTAAATCACCAACAATTTCCAATTGAACCAAAGCCTTATCCCAGTCGCCTAAAACAGCAAGCAACTGAAACAGAAAGATGCGCTCTTTAGCGCTAGCAGGATCACTGCGAACCCTCTCTTTAACTTGAGCTAGTGCACTATCCAAATCATCACTTTTTAAACTCTTTAACGCATTGTTCATTTTTCGCCCTCCATCATCAAGAAACGCAGGATATGCGGCTCCCGCACCCTTTGAGCGTAACGCGCACGAGTATACCCTGCGATTCATCTATCGCCAAAACCAGCGTCACATTTTTTGCGTCCCACTGGATTTTATTATGCACTTATGACTTGAATTCAGGTATTTATATTCCAATCATTAGAGGAAGCTCCACTAACAGGAATAACTTTTTCCTCTGGAATCAAGAACCCTGTCAGAATCACTCCACAAACACCTAGCGTTATTTTTTTAAATTTCATTTTTTCATTTCAGCGATGCACAATGAATTAAACTCGAAAGGTCGAATCAGAAATTGAAGCGTATTAATGTATTTTTATCTAATAGTTATTTTTGAACTTTGAGATATCTATCACCTCTCAAATGCAAATTATCACCACCTGAACCGCCACTTGCTACATAGTAACCCTCAAAACATATGACTCCTGTTTTATTTGGTGGTTAAGAAGGTAAATCTGTAATTTTCTTCTTTGTTACTTTTAGTGAATTACCTTTCACAGTCATTTTGTAATACCCTTCACTTAAGTTTATATAAAAGATGTATGTTAGCTCAGTTACTTTACCTTTACTGTCGACCACCGCTTCATAAAAACAGCTAGTTTCATCATTACAGCCTTCTGCCCATGCCCAAGAATTGAAAGCGCTATCAAACCAGTCATAAAAGCTTGTGCCAGTTGGATCAATTATGTAAATTCCACTCTTAATAGAATTGACATCACAGTGAACTTCTACCACCCAAGTTGTGTTGCTATAGTAAAATCGTGAACATTTTTTGTGGTCATCCGCAAACAGTTTAGCAACCAGATGAGGTTTCGACTTAGCTTCGCTAGTCGGGTTCAAAGTGATATTGTGACTAGCGCAGCCAGTGACGGTACTAAGAATTATGCATAGTAGTATTTTTATAAATAGTTTCGTATTCATGGAATAAACACTTATGGGGTGGATTTAATTAGTTTGCTCGGATCTTTATATTGACTTCCTATTTTTATCTCAATATGAATATGGTTTGTTATTCTCGGATATTTTATTGTTAAGTCCTGTGCCTCACCAACATCATCACCAGCTTGAACGATTTTACCTATTATTCCACTTGAAGGATTCATGTAGAATATTTTAATTGAATATCCTTTGTGCCTCCCCGTTCCTTCCAGTAATACGCCTGTGTACCGCATATCGTTGGCATAAGGGTAAGTTTTTCGGACTATAGACCCATCGATTGGTGAAACGATTACTTGCTTAGGATACGCTTCTATATCTAGTCCATTGTGTGTTCTACTTCCTCTTGGCGCTCCATAGTGACCTTTCCCCCATTTATCACCACTCCTTATTTTTCCATTTTTAACTGGATTTATTAGATTTTGTTGTACCGTCATTTAAACCGTTATGCACTAATGACTTGAATTCAGAATTTTTCGCCCTCCATTGGAGTATTTTTTAGGCATTTTACTTATCACTAGATTGCGGTAAAAACCACCTATTGAACAAATAGCCTGCCAACACACCTACAACCAAACTTGTTAGAACATAAATATTAAAATTACGCTGCTGATCTGACTCTGATTTGTACAACTGAATATCAAAGTACTCTAGCCCATGACCAAGGGCATAGAAAATTGTAAATACAACGATTAAACCTGCCGCAAAACCCGAGACAAAGAGACTAATTTTTTTTATCATTTGACCTCAAAGAACCTAATTGTCTTTGACTGTCTGAAATCAGACCAAAAGCCAGGGACTACGATATTGAAGCGCGTTCTAAGCCATGAACCAAAGCCTGTAAGTGAAGAGCCATCCCATAAATCAATATGTTCACCACCTGAACCACCACTTGGTGCATAGTAATCCTCAAAACATATGATTCCTGTTTTATTTAGAACTCTATCACGCCAGTTATCACCTGTTATATTTTGTGGTTTTGATACGAAGTGAACGATACCTTTCTCTAGCCAGTCAGCTAATTCTTTTGCGGCTAAAATATGTTCGTCACTTTTATGCACCCAGCACTTTCGGTTCTCTGGGAAGGACTGGAAGCTAACCCCTGTTTTTTTAATGCGTGACTTACTCTTATAGCGCATTGGTTAGAGAACAGCTTTTCTCCATCTTCATTCTTGGCATCACAAGGACCTTCATCTGAATAATTCGCCCACAACAGTATGAAGTTTTTTAAGAACTCACCGGCATCAGCGAAAATGATTTAATCGGTTATCCACTTATGACTTGAATTCAGAAGGCTTTTTTACTCGACGCCCAAATTAGAAAGGGTTTCAAATAAATGAAAGGGCTTATTAATCTCAGAAAGATTTTCCAAAAGGTTTCGTTTTTTCTTAGAAACGTTCAAATATTTGGCCTCCATTTCCAATTTTTTCCAATAATGTCCAAACATTAAGTTTTCGGAATATGGGTCAGCGAGCGTTGCTTTTTTTTCATAATGCTTTGCGGTCTCCCTATAAATGCTAGCTGCAACAACAAATTCCCCCCTTTTTCCCTGTTCACAAGAATCTTCAGCTTTAGCACTTAAAACGAACAAAGATACTTTCCATTCTTCATTCGTCAATTCTACATTTTTAAACGCGTTTTTTGATATTATGATTCGATTTTTGTCGCACTCTTCTATCTTTTTTTCTAGATTAATTTTTGCTTTTTTAAAATTATTGATTGATATATTGAACGCATCAGTTTCGTCGAGATTACTACTTTGACCGTTACACGAACCAGAAAATATAGCCAGAATAATTACCAGAAAAAATGAACTAGTTAATTTTACAGCCATCAGCCACCCCTTTCCAAAATGTAGACTCTTTTCCGATATGAGAAACTGCTTCAATTTTAGCAATATCTCTTATAATTTTTCTTTGAATTTCTGGTAGGGATGCCATAGCCTGTGCAAGTGCTTCAAAATCCGTCTGTTTGATGTTGTAACTAGATTTCAAAGCACCGTTCCCCACAAATATGTTTGCCATTGTGCCGAACGGCATCACTTGAGATAATACTAAAGTCAAATTACGACGTCTTTTTATGTCGTTAATCGCTGCGATACTACTACTATCAAATTTTACATCGTAAATTGGAATACACTTCATAGTAAAATTCCCTTAATTATTCGCCAAATAAAAATATGCACCCTAATATACGGCGACAAAATACAAGGTATAACATCTATATATACAAAGCTGCAGGTGGAGCGAAACCCCACCCACGACTTTTATTTACAACATCACAGTTTGATGTTCTGCTCTATATTCCAACCAAACACGATGCCGGCTTCACCCGCACCTTGGTCTTCTTGTGCTGTATATTCAACCTCAACTTCAGCAAAGCTGAGATTAACAGTTTCAGTTAATCGTTCTTCGCCTGGAGATCCACCTGTAGAAACACTGGTCACCATGATTTTCTTCATGTTAATCACCAGATACTCAAGAGGATCATCTCCAGCCTTACGACAAACAATTTTCCCTTCTTCAAAGTGCTTTCCTGCAGCGCAATACAGCATAAAATTAGCACTAGAACTATCGACATACTTAGAAATGGTAATATCCTGGATACTCACTTTTCCTGTTCCAGAGCCACCGCCTGTATGAGAACTGCCTGTTTGGGCCATTCCCCAGCTCCATCCGAGAATATCAATTTTACCCTCATAAGCTGCATCCTTAGATTCACCTTTGATGGTGCTGCCCAAATCCAAAAACATATCACTAGCCATTATTAAATCCTCTTATATTATTATTAAAAAAATGAGCTTTATTAGCTCTTCACGGAAGGAAGTTTTGAAACGAGGCGGAGCGACACTGTCAGTCCTTCCAGCTGATAGTGTGGCCGTAGATAAAACTTCGCCGCGTAATACCCTGGATTCCCTTCCACCTCCTCAACGACAACTTCAGCCGCTGCCAGAGGTTTTTTCGCTTTCGTTGTTTCACTTGAATTTTGAGGGTCGCCATCCACATATTGCATGATCCACTTTTGTAACCAGCGCTGCATATCATCACGCTCTTTGAATGAACCAATTTTGTCACGCACAATACATTTCAAATAGTGTGCAAAACGACAGGTCGCAAACAGGTAAGGCAGCCGAGCGGCTAATCGGGCATTCGCCGTTGCATCAGGATCATCATATTCCATAGTGCTCTGTAACGACTGTGCACCAATAAAAGCCGCAACATCAGAATTCTTACGATGAATTAAAGGCATAAAACCGTTTTTTGCCAACTCAGCTTCACGTCGATCACTGATCGCAATTTCTGTCGGGCATTTCATATCCACGCCGCCATCATCCGTAGGAAAGGTGTGGACAGGCAGCCCCTCAACCGCGCCTCCTGACTCAATGCCGCGAATACGTGAACACCAGCCATACTCTTTAAATGATCGATTAATATTCACCGCCATGGCATAGGCTGCGTTAGACCAGGTGTAGCTACTGGAGTCTGCGCCCTCCGTATCTTCTTCGAAATCAAAATCTTCCACAGGGTCTGTTTTTGTGCCGTAAGGCAGGCGTGATAAAAACCGTGGCATGGCCAAACCAATATAGCGAGAATCATCAGACTCTCTCAATGAGCGCCATCCAGCGTACTCAGGCGTGGTAAAAATTTTGGTCAAATCCCTTGGGTTGGTTAACTCTTGCCAGGAGTCCATCTGCATTAATGTCGGCGCAGCTCCAGTAATAAAAGGTGCATGAGCCGCAGCAGCCACTTGCGCCATACTATTTAATAATTCGACATCGGGCGGACTGTGGTCAAAGTGATAATCACCGACGATACAGCCATAAGGTTCGCCACCAAACTGCCCATACTCCTCTTCATACATTTTTTTGAAGATTGGGCTTTGATCCCAGGCAGTGCCTTTGTACTTTTTGAGTGTTTTCCCTAACTCTTTTTTAGAGATATTCATTACTCGAATTTTGAGCATCTCATCGGTTTCGGTATTGTTAACGAGATAATGAAGCCCTCGCCATGCACCTTCTAATTTTTGAAACTCTTCTTGATGAATAATGAGATTAATTTGATCCGTTAGCTTTTTATCAATTTCGGCTATAATCGCACTAATGGTATTCACAGCTTCATCTGATACCAATGTGGTATCTTTAAGCACATACTATGCTAATGTTGTCACCGCATTTTCAACGGCCTCTTTAGCCCGATCTGATTTAGGCTTGAACTGTTTTTGCAACAAATCACCCAAAACATTTGGGTCGAGTACTTCGGTTACCTCTTCTTGTAAACCTGACTTTTCTGATTCAACCATAATTATGACACCTCTTTAGTTTCTGATTCATCATCTGCTGGCTTGGCCGCAGAAACCAGTGCTTTCATCAATTCGGGATCATTGATCGCCTGTGCAACCAGTTCCTCCGCGCCTGATTTCCCATCCATATAGGTCACTAAATTAGAAAGCTGTGAACGCGCATCCATCAGTTTACTCAGTGAATCAACCTTTCTCGCGATAGCAGCGGGTGAAAAATCATCCATACTTTCAAAAGAGATATCCACATCAATGTTTCCCTCCCCCGTTAAAGTATTAGGCACAGAGAAAGCAACACGGGGGTTCATCGACTTGAGCCGACCATCGAAATTATCCATATCAACCTCAAGTGCTTTACGGTCAGAAACCGGCTCAAGCGCCTCTTTTGGAGTGCCCGATAAATCAGCCATCACCCCCATTACAAAGGGGACTTGAACCTTTTTTTCAGCACCATAAACTTCAACGTCATATTCAATTTGCACTCGTGGTGCCCTATTGCGTGAAATAAATTTCTGACTACTTTGTTTTGCCATGATGTTACCCCTCTTAAGCTGATCTTGTTAAGTATTTAATAGAATTTAGATAGCACTGCTCAAATTTATTTTTTTTTCTCATCAACACCCATAACTTTCTCCACTTGTTGCACTCCATCAGAGGCAAGGTCTTTAACAATTTCCATAAAATCCATTGACACTAAACGCTTCGTTCGTTGCAGCAACAAGGGCACTGGGCTTGAGCCGCCACGAGAGGTGAACACCTCAATGTCTGGATAATCGTTTGTGGGTCAATAGGCGACCCAGAAAATGTTTGGGATACCAAGCGCCTTATGAAACTTTTGAAAAGCTCGCGGGAATCGGTGAAAAGGGTTTAGACGATTATGCACTTATGATTTGAATTCAGGGGAAATGGATTTCCTTCGCCACGGTTTCCATTCTCGGACAAGCTCCTAGACATAATGATTTCCCCTTAATGGGGTCGACCTCCGTTCTACGTGGGTTAGCTACATCGAACATAATATGAAGATTTCACATATTCATTAACAGGATCGGAGGTCAACATGATTACTATCCTTTAGTAATTCCAGTAATTTGAAGCCCTCTATTATCTGATATTTCTCGACAGTACAGATGATGTGCCTTCTTCTCTTTATCTATTTTTATTGTAATATGAAGTCGATCATTAGGGTTTTTACTACCTAAAACATGAGCTGTAGCTTTTAGTCTCCATGCCCCATCAGCCATAACCTGAATCAATTTTTTTGCACTTGCTCGAGCGTTTAAACTACAGTTTTGTAATAGTTCATATATTTGTTTTGGCTCTAGTTTCTCCCATTCTCTAATGGTCGTGCTTCGAGGTGCAACACGGGATCTACGAAAATTTCGTTCAATTTTACTTTGAATTTCTGATCTTATCATAGAAAAACTCCGTTTATGATTAAACTATCAAATAGTACTTCAACATAACTGGTTTTACCCGTTCGAGACATTGCATTATTCGTTAGGAAATTTAAGGACACTTTTCTACCGAGTAAGAGACACTATCTGGATTTCTCCAACACCTAAAAGCTCTCTTAGCGCTCTTGATTTTCCATTGATCTTCAGTTTTCTCAATCACTAGCTCATGAATATCCCCCCTTACAGAATCATCCAAAAAACCATCGCGGATTATGATAATAGTCGATTTTTTATTTGACTCGCTACTCTGTGCTAAGTAATTAACTGAATAGGTTTTTAAATTAGAAAGATCAAAAAGGTGTTGAGGATAAAAGAAAGGATAAGAAACCCAGCTCTCGGAATTATTCCGCGCATTTTCTATTACTGTCGATAATTCTAATATTGAAAGTTTCTCCCATAATTTAACGGAATACCCGTAAGGTTCCACATGTTTCTTGTCAGTTGTTGTACACCCCAGCATAAGAAATATGAATGCAAATAAGACTATACTTTTTGACGATTTCATGGTTTTTTCAAAATTTTCGAGACTTTACGCTTTATACTTGGAAGCTGAGAAATTAAATTTTTCCCAGGACAGCTCGTTTTAGTAGTAGCACCCGGCACACTTGTATGCCCATATATATTTCTAGATGTTAATTTATATTTTTCACACCATTCAACTAACACTTTAACCACACTTTTTATCTGAACTGCTGAAGGGGTTTCATGTTCAAAATTTCCAACTATACATACTCCTAATGAATTATGGTTTGTACCTTTAGCATGGGCACCTTGGTGTTTTTCTGATCGACCAGATACAATCTTACCATTACTTTCGACGACCTTATGATATCCAATCTGAGAAAAACCTCGCTGCTTATGCCACGTATCTATATCTGACTTCTTTGTAGTTTCTTTTGCGCTAGCTGAATGATGTACCACTAGCTTTTTAATAATCATTTTATGTCTCCAGATTTATTTTCCTAACATCTATATATAAAAAGCTGCAGGTGGGGGACGCCCCCACCCACGACTTTTATTTACAACATCACAGTTTGATGTTCTGCTCTATATTCCAACCAAACACGATGCCGGCTTCACCCGCACCTTGATCTTCTTGTGCTGTATATTCAACCTCAACTTCAGCAAAGCTGAGGTTAACAGTTTCAGTTAATCGTTCTTCGCCTGGAGATCCACCTGTAGAAACACTGGTCACCATGATTTTCTTCATGTTAATCACCAGATACTCAAGAGGATCATCTCCCGCTTTACGACAAACAATTTTCCCTTCTTCAAAGTGCTTTCCTGCAGCGCAATACAGCATAAAATTAGCACTAGAGCTATCGACATACTTAGAAATGGTAATATCCTGGATACTCACTTTTCCTGTTCCAGCGCCACCTCCTGTATGAGAGCTGCCTGTTTGGCTCATTCCCCAATCCCATCCGAGAATATCAATTTTACCCTCATAAGCTGCATCCTTAGATTCACCTTTGATGGTGCTGCCCAAATCCAAAAACATATCACTAGCCATTATTAAATCCTCTTATATTATTATTAAAAAAATGAGCTTTATTAGCTCTTCACGGAAGGAAGTTTTGAAACGAGGCGGAGCGACACTGTCAGTCCTTCCAGCTGATAGTGTGGCCGTAGATAAAACTTCGCCGCGTAATACCCTGGATTCCCTTCCACCTCCTCAACGACAACTTCAGCCGCTGCCAGAGGTTTTTTCGCTTTCGTTGTTTCACTTGAATTTTGAGGGTCGCCATCCACATATTGCATGATCCACTTTTGTAACCAGCGCTGCATATCATCACGCTCTTTGAATGAACCAATTTTGTCACGCACAATACATTTCAAATAGTGTGCAAAACGACAGGTCGCAAACAGGTAAGGCAGCCGAGCGGCTAATCGGGCATTCGCCGTTGCATCAGGATCATCATATTCCATAGTGCTCTGTAACGACTGTGCACCAATAAAAGCCGCAACATCAGAATTCTTACGATGAATTAAAGGCATAAAACCGTTTTTTGCCAACTCAGCTTCACGTCGATCACTGATCGCAATTTCTGTCGGGCATTTCATATCCACGCCGCCATCATCCGTAGGAAAGGTGTGGACAGGCAGCCCCTCAACCGCGCCTCCTGACTCAATGCCGCGAATACGTGAACACCAGCCATACTCTTTAAATGATCGATTAATATTCACCGCCATGGCATAGGCTGCGTTAGACCAGGTGTAGCTACTGGAGTCTGCGCCCTCCGTATCTTCTTCGAAATCAAAATCTTCCACAGGGTCTGTTTTTGTGCCGTAAGGCAGGCGTGATAAAAACCGTGGCATGGCCAAACCAATATAGCGAGAATCATCAGACTCTCTCAATGAGCGCCATCCAGCGTACTCAGGCGTGGTAAAAATTTTGGTCAAATCCCTTGGGTTGGTTAACTCTTGCCAGGAGTCCATCTGCATTAATGTCGGCGCAGCTCCAGTAATAAAAGGTGCATGAGCCGCAGCAGCCACTTGCGCCATACTATTTAATAATTCGACATCGGGCGGACTGTGGTCAAAGTGATAATCACCGACGATACAGCCATAAGGTTCGCCACCAAACTGCCCATACTCCTCTTCATACATTTTTTTGAAGATTGGGCTTTGATCCCAGGCAGTGCCTTTGTACTTTTTGAGTGTTTTCCCTAACTCTTTTTTAGAGATATTCATTACTCGAATTTTGAGCATCTCATCGGTTTCGGTATTGTTAACGAGATAATGAAGCCCTCGCCATGCACCTTCTAATTTTTGAAACTCTTCTTGATGAATAATGAGATTAATTTGATCCGTTAGCTTTTTATCAATTTCGGCTATAATCGCGCTAATGGTATTCACAGCTTCATCTGATACCAATGTGGTATCTTTAAGCACATACTCTGCTAATGTTGTCACCGCATTTTCAACGGCCTCTTTAGCCCGATCTGATTTAGGCTTGAACTGTTTTTGCAACAAATCACCAAAAACATTTGGTTCGAGTACTTCTGTTACCTCTTCTTGTACACCTGACTTTTCTGATTCAGCCATAATTATGACACCTCTTTAGTTTCTGATTCATCATCTGCTGGCTTGGCCGCAGAAACCAGTGCTTTCATCAATTCGGGATCATTGATCGCCTGTGCAACCAGTTCCTCCGCGCCTGATTTCCCATCCATATAGGTCACTAAATTAGAAAGCTGTGAACGCGCATCCATCAGTTTACTCAGTGAATCAACCTTTCTCGCGATAGCAGCGGGTGAAAAATCATCCATACTTTCAAAAGAGATATCCACATCAATGTTTCCCTCCCCCGTTAAAGTATTAGGCACAGAGAAAGCAACACGGGGGTTCATCGACTTGAGCCGACCATCGAAATTATCCATATCAACCTCAAGTGCTTTACGGTCAGAAACCGGCTCAAGCGCCTCTTTTGGAGTGCCCGATAAATCAGCCATCACCCCCATTACAAAGGGGACTTGAACCTTTTTTTCAGCACCATAAACTTCAACGTCATATTCAATTTGCACTCGTGGTGCCCTATTGCGTGAAATAAATTTCTGACTACTTTGTTTTGCCATGATGTTACCCCTCTTAAGCTGATCTTGTTAAGTATTTAATAGAATTTAGATAGCACTGCTCAAATTTATTTTTTTTTCTCATCAACACCCATAACTTTCTCCACTTGTTGCACTCCATCAGAGGCAAGGTCTTTAACAATTTCCATAAAATCCATTGACACTAAACGCTTCGTTCGTTGCAGCAACAAGGGCACTGGGCTTGAGGGTTCCTGACGACTGTAGTAAGCACAAATTTTATCCAGCATTTGTGCTACATCAGTGCGACTATTAACTTCGCCAGCCAAGCGTGTTTTTGTATTTGTTTGTACCATACCAACATCATTCGCTTCTGCACCCGGCTCAATCATACTCTCTTCAGTAAACCCTCGTCGTGACAACTCTTTTTCTATCACGGACTGTGCATATGTTAACTCAGTGGATAATTCTTTCAACTGTGGCGCGATCTCCATTCCGACCAAAGCCATCAACAAGGTTTTAATTTGTTTGACAGACTCCAAACTTTCATTAATCGCCGCTGCAGTTTTTTGCAGCTCATCCCGGGAGCTGTCTATGAGCGCACCATCAATAAGCGCCTGTGTTGGCGGTGTGCCCTCCTCACCTTTCGGCAAAGTAATTTTTCCTGATGCAATGTCCATATCACGAAGACTAAAAACCCCAATGCCTTGAGCCGCCACGAGAGGCGAACGTCTCAATGACTGGATAATCGTTTGTGGGTCACTCAATGCATTAATCGCATTAATGCGACTAATGGGATCAAGATTATCATCAGGGTCGAGCTGTGGGTGCACCGTACTCCAATATTGTTCGATATAACCGCGAACCAGTGACAAAGCCTGAGTACATCCTGTAAAACCATCCGTATAAACAAGCGCACGTGCAAGATGAGTGGTAACAATGTGCAAATCCTTTGTTCGCAATAAAATTTCTATTGCAAGCATTTTGACTTTGCCCCAGTTGGGCTCTTCGGCTGGCACAACGGTGTCACCAAATTCTTGTGCGGATTTAGCCGTCGCAGCACTCTCAAGCGCCTGTAAGGCAGGGTCGTATTCAAGAGACTCACCACACGGCGCTTCTTCGGATATTTTTTCTAATAATTTTTCAATATTAATTGGTGACATATTCACACCTTTCTATTCTCATCTGTCGCAGAAATTTGAACCGTGACGACCGTCACATTATCTCGCGCACCGCGCTCTAACGAGAGATCAATCAACTGATGTGTGGCGGCTAAAACATTTTTACCGCACATTGACTCGGCTATTTCAATATCAGTCACTTCCTTATTCAGCCCATCACTGCAAAGTAGAAAGCAATCTCCTGCTTTTAAGTCAACGTAGCCCACCTCTAAATCAAGTTCACTACCCGCCCCTACGGCTCGTGTGACGATATTTGAAACGTTTACATCACCACCACAGCCAAGTCGCTCCACAGGGTCATAACTATGATCCTGTGTTAATTGCTGTAATTCACCCTCGCGGCTCAGATAAATGCGACTGTCTCCCGCCCATAAAAAGGCTGCTCGCCGGCCTATCATGACCAAGACAACAACCGTACAACCAATCACGGACACGGCTTTTTCATGCGCTTTTTCCATTAATTTTTGATTCACCGAGTCCAAGCAAGTTTTCACATCATCAACAAATTCACCGAGTGTTCCTGAGCTTTCAATACGACTTAAATCATCAACCACCATATTACTGGCCAGCTCACCTGCGGCATGTCCGCCCATGCCATCGGCAACCACCCACATGCCTCGTACCGGAAGCTCAAGGCAGGCATCTTCATTGGCGTTACGCACCCGCCCCACATGAGTCATGGCATTGGACTTCCAGGATAATGGCGTCAGCTTTTTCCCCACCTCATCAGCCACCAATAATTGACTAATTAATTGATCAACCGATAAATCAGTGCTCAAATATTTGTCAATATTCACCTCAGGTTTGTGGCTCGGAGATGGCCACGACTCCCAAGCAGTCGCGGCCCATTGACCATCAATCATTGCAGTGAAGCTCTCGCCAGCCGGCAAACCGGCAGAGACTAACAAGCTTGGTGTTACTTGTTCCGAGCCATCACTCCACCAAAGGCTGTAGGTGCTAAAACGTACGGATAACATCTGTTTTGATAACTCAGAACAACTCATAGCCGCCTCATCAATAGCACTTAAAGGCAGCCGCCAAAGTGGCCCCGACCCGACCCCCGACAAATTTTTATCCATATAAAACTGCTCGTCAAAATGTTGATTTAGCAGTTCAATTTTTTGATCGAACCCAGCAAGGCTCGGCTGGTTCTCATCCAGCAAAGCCAGCATAAGCTCCTCGACCTCAACAAACCACTTGCCCTGCTCCGCCATGAGATCAAAGGGATTAAAGTCAGCAGGCAATGAGCACGCCACGGTGAACGGAAAGTAACGCCCCACCTTGTCCACACTGGGCATCACCACTCCGGCCCAAGCATGTTTTCCGCAAAGCCCTGGGGCGAGGTAATAACGCCAAATTGGACTAGTCAGATAGGTCTGCAGCCATTGATCCATCAAACGATTGCGACTATTGGAAATAGCGCCTTGCAACCAAGCATCCCACGGTTCAATAAAATCACGTGGCAAACCGTTGTAGACAAAATCACCCCGACCAGGAATTTTGCCATGATAACCGCTTTGAAATAAACGCTCTGTTTGCTGACTGTCCAATATTCTTATCTGCCTTTGCATTATAGCCGTTCAGGGCAACGGAACTTCGATAATTCTTTTAAACGAAACGGGTTGTAGGTACTGCTGGCGTGAAGCTCATAACGTGCTTTACGCCCACCAAGCTCAAAGGTCACACGATAACGTTCAGGCCGTGATGTTGGTTGAATGTTAGCGTTATCAAGTACCCGAAACCATGCCCAAGCCCCTAACTCCCGTGCACTTGAAGAGAGGCCATTATTAAGTACAGGTAACAACTGAAGCTGCACTTGATTGCTCCCCCCTGAGCCTGGCCATTGCAGCGGCGTTAATCGCACTGGGCCGTGGCTATAGGTCACCTTCTGGCCATCTAAATCCAGTAAAAACCGGGTAATATCTTGATCCATGTTGATGGGTTTAAGTTCAAAGCGAACACTGGGCACTTGCCCTGCGCCCTGGAAAAAAGTCTGGCGTATCACATCGGCTCGCCTGAATTGCTCTAACACTCCGGCATCAATACCACTCACACTTCGCCATTGCCAAGGCACCTTGGAAGTATCCACAAACTCAGCTAGGTAATCGTTATAAAAACTCTCCATCACCCCAGCAGGACCAAAAAATTGGCCGAAATCATTCAGGGTAATTTCCCGCGAGGCATCACGACTGACAGGGTAGCGATCATTAATTGCGCGTCGACAAAAAGAGAGAGGGTTTGATTGCCACATAGTATTGAGGTATGAGCGCACGCCACCGACAGTCAAATTCTTGCTGCTGCTTGCGGCAGTCATCATCAAACGGCCAACCAGTTCAGGCTGACGCTTAGCTTTAATTTTCAATTTTTGCACAATATTGCTTAAAGCATCGTTACCCTTGACCGCATTCATGGCAGCTTGACCACGATCAGCCGCGCTGGCAATGGAGTCGAGATAAATATATAGCTCATTCAGCCCCATCAAGGTTTCATCAATGGGCATAGTGCCATCTTCACGCGGCATCACCAGACTGTTTAACCTGGCAAAGTGATCCTCTACCAACTGACCAGGGCTTTCATTCACCTCGTCAAAAACATTAGGTATTTCATCTAAGCCAATCACACGGGTCAGGCGTTTTTTCAGCGAATCAATACGGCCAGCCGCTTCGTCTATCAAACCCGAGTCGTTGGCAAAAGTACGCGTCAACCTTGTCTCTTTTGATACAGCAAGCAAGATCTGGCGCAATGGAGAGTTCGGCCCGGACATCACGTTAAGAATCTCAACCCCTCGATTGATGTTAGTCACTGGAGCCAGTTTCACATCAGCCAGCAGTGCTTCCCAGCGGTCGATATACTCTTTTTGATAAAGCCGATGCACCTCTTCGTTTAACAGCGTTTGTGCCTGAGCATCTTTCATCAAACCATCTTCTTCGCCAATAACCCAGCGTTCTGCGGCTATTTCGGTGCTTAATGTTTCACTCTGCGGAAGAAAAAGCTCATGAAAACCGGCATAAGTAAAAAAGCCATCAATCCCCGCATTGAGGGGTTGACCACTGCGACGAGAAAGCATCACAGGAGTATCAACCCCACCCGCTTCTGTCAGTCGAAATGGCGCAATGCCACTACGCCCCAGATTAGCCCGTTTTAAACGCCCATAAGTGCGTTCAGCCAACGGAACTTGCCTCAGTATTTCACGAGTATCAGCGATTAATTTTTCATCCAAAGCGAGGGGCAATACTGGAGAGCCTGCAGCAAGCAGTGTTTGTAGATGGTCGTTCATCTGCTGCATGTGCACTTCAGTGAAATCTCGCGGTTGGTTTTGATCCCAATCCAGTGAAATCCATGCGGCAATCGTTTCAGCATCAAATTGAGATTGCTCTCTCAGCATAAGATAAACTTTAAGCCCCTCAAATAGATAGTCCGGGTTATCTGTAGCCGATTTCAGTTGTGCTTCAAGGCGCAAAATTAGGCGAGGCAAGAAGGTCGTATTCAGCAAGCGCTGATAAGCGGCTCGCGCTTTGACCCCTAAACGCTCACCTTGATAAAGCCCAAAGCCCATGGACCAAGGCTCACCACCATCGTTAACATCCAGACCCGTCGTCATGGCTCGCACAGTGTTTAACGTCGGCAGAACCAACACAGGATCACGATGAGAGGCATCCAATGCTTCTACACTCGCCTGAGCCTCGGCTACCTGAACCGCCACGTCTTCAATATAGGCCTGGTTTTGACTGTAACTCACCACCCAAGCCACAACACACAAGGCAGTTAGCCCTGCGGCTATGGCATAGGCTCCATCTTGCAGCCAGACGCGATGACGCTCTAGCCGCTGATTGGTGCCCGCAATTTGTGCCTCGGGAATCATTACTTTCTTCAAAAAGTCGGTGATGAAATAGGCACGATTTTGGCCACCAAAGGAAGGAATCGCTTGTTGATTTAAACCAAAGCTACGAGCCAAACGACCCATGACGCGATCAATTGGTGTGCCCTCTTGCGTTCCACTGGTGAAATAAACACCTCTCAGCATCACTGGTTCATCAAAACGGCTGGGGCGAAAGATATCTTTTAGAAATAGATCAAAGGTCTCTTTGACGGCGGAAAATTGTTGAGGAAAACCATAAATCAAGGTTCGACGCTGATTATCACGCTCCTGACTTAAACGCCCAACCAGGCGTTCATTAATGCGTTGCAGAAGGCCATCAAACTCACGCGCAAAATGCTCCACGGCAGAGCCATCAGCCTGCTCCTCTAATGGAAAAGTCATCCCCCAGACTTGCTCTCTCTCTTCCCGCCCCAGATCATCAAAAAATTCCATGAAGCCTGCGATCAAGTCGCACTTTGTTAACAGCACGTAAACAGGAAAACGCATACCAAAGTGCTGGTAAAGTTCGTGAATTCGTTGCTTTATCGCCGTGACATGAAGTTTTCGCTCGTACTCATTCTGAACCATTAAATCTGAAATGCTAATGGCAACCATGACGCCATTGATGGGGCGACGACGGCGGTATTTTTTAAGTAAATCTAAAAACCCTGTCCAAGCCGCACTATCCACTTCAGCTTGACTGTCTTGAGTCACATAACGCCCCGCAGTATCAAGCAGCACCGCGTCGTTGCTAAACCACCAATCACAATTGCGTGTGCCACCAACCCCTTGCAGAGCTTTATCACCAAAGCGATCCGCCAAAGGGAATTCCAGCCCTGAGTTTGCCAAAGCGGTGGTTTTTCCTGAGCCCGGTGGGCCGATAATTACATACCAAGGCAGATCGTAAAGACTGGTCGCCTTGCGGCCTTTGCCACGCCGCGATTGTTTGAGTACCTCAATAGCCTCCTCAAAACGTGCTTTAAGCTGGGCAACTTCTTCTGCACCATAATCAGGCGCGTCCTTGGTGGCCGCCTGACTGATGCCTGCCATCAACTGTTTACCTGCTAAAGCAGATTTAATTTTTCTAAATGCCAAGTGACCCGCCCATAAAGCAATCACCACGACAACCATAATCAGACGAGAAAACTCACTCTCAAGCGGTATTTTTCCAGCAATTGCAATCAGTGGTCCGATGTACCAAATGATCAAGGAGAGTGCAATAACCCCCAATAGCGAAACCACCCAGCGTTGCGTGAAAAAATTAAATATTTTTTTCATCGCATCAACCCCTCTGACCCGTCACCCAAGAACTGCAAGGTAATCTCGACCCGTCGATTGCGCGCCTTGTTTTCAGAGCTGCTATTAGCCACCAGAGGTTGTGTATCCGCAAGGCCTTCGGCAATCACTCGTTGTGGTTCGCTGATATTCATTTTTAATAACGTCGCCACCGCCTCAGCGCGCTTTTGTGATAAATCCCAGTTGCTGGGAAATTTTAAACGCAAACTGCCGCCAATTGGATCGTTATCGGTATGACCTGTGACTAAAACCGGACCCGGTAAACGTTCCAAAACCAAAGCGATCTTTTGAATCAAAGGTATACGCTGCTCCGTTAGAGTCGCTCGAGCGGGGGCAAATAAATCCTCGCCACGCACCACGATGGAGACGCTTGTCGCGGACTCATCAACATAAACTAAGCGCTGCTTTATCTCCATCGCCAACGCCCGTGCAACGGAAAAATTCGGTGCTCTTTTTGGTACCGTTTCCGCACGTTCAACAATGGCTGGCACACTACGACCCAGTAGTTGCAGCTCTTCCATCACTGGATCAGAGTGGGCACTTAGGCGCATACTAAAAGCAAACCAAAGCAGCAATAATACCGTTACGGCAACAGCACTCACCACCCACAAAGGTACGTGACGAGCCAAGGGGTTGCGTTTATCTTCAACGCCTCGCCAATGAGGTGACAGCTCACGTTCAGTATCACCACGTTGCTGGCGCAAGGTGTTCATCAGTTGGTGCTGTATATCTTCGACGTGGCCAACACCACCAGCTTGCACTCGATATTTCCCTTTAAAGCCCAGAGCTAAACAGACGTAGATCAGTTCCAGTAGCGCTAGATTACGAGCTGGCTCTTGCAGTAATTTATCCAGAATTTTAAAAAATTTTTCACCGCCACCCACTTCGTTGTGGAACTTGCTTAGCAAGGTCTGCTGACTCCAGGCGCTCTGGCTTCCCCACGGTGTACTTAAAACAATTTCATCTATAAAAGTACACAGCAAATAACGGGCAGTAAAAATAACCTCTGGTGTTTCACCTTTGTTGCGTGCACTGCTCTCAAAATTAGTTATCTCACGCGCAACCAGATTGTGCAACATATCGGGATCAGGATGACTGGTAGTATTTCGCAACTGGCCTGTGGTTAATAACAATACGTTAGCAGCCGCCACCAGCGGATTAAGCCCATAAGCACTGACGGCATTGGATGCAACTTGATTGTATTCAAGGGCAGATGAGTTCGGAGGTGATGGCTGACGCGGAGAGGCAGAGGCCGCCTGCCGACGGCTACCACCAGGGCGCGGACGAACAACGGTTCTGCCTTCGTTGTTTTGAGCAGAAAAGGGGTCATCAGTCGTCACCGTTTCATCCCCCCTTTTATGACCCAAAATTCCATGGTAATGCCGGGGAACTCACCACTGAGATGCAAGGCGATGGCACCACTAAGTTTTAATTTATCCCAATACTCACATCCCTTTTCCAGCTCGAAATAGATTGAGCCAGCATGGTAAGGGATCTGACGAGGCGCAATGGGAAGTGGGTTGACCTTGATGCCCTGCAGTTGAACATTAACAAGTTCACTGATCTGCTCAACCGAGCCAATTTTGACTCGACTGGGAAAGTCACTACGCAGTGTTTCGTTGGCCATATCCGCACTGATAGCAAGCACAAAGCTTGCGCGTTCGAACAGTGTTTTATCGCCAATATTGCCAACACGAATGCCATAACGTTTTTCTTTCAATGGAATAGAGACGGCTGTTTGCTCAAGTACGGTGGTTAAAGCTTGGCGCACATCGTCCATCACTGGGGTAAATGTTGCTTCTAGATTGTGATGTTTATAAACCGGGAAATTAGCTGCTTGACGATCGGCGCGCGTAAAGGTTGCCAGTTCACCTGCCAGAGCAATCATGTCGCGGTAAAGCGACTCGGGGTGCAGTGTGCTCATACTTGCCGAATGAGCAAAAACCGGACTGTAACGATTAACCACCTGCAGAAAAAGATAATCAGAAATTTCCGCCGCTCCACCACGCCCCGACAGTGACACCCGGCTTGCCAAAGCTTCAACTCGGTGTTTTAACAAGCCCGACAACTCATCAAGAAAACTTGTCAATACAGAAACTGCCTGACAACTCACAACAGGCGGAATAAACGTACTGTCTAATACAACGTTACCACCCGCCTTGCGCTCAACAATTTTTGCAATGGCAACCGTGGTGTGGTCGCTCATCACTTCACCATCTAACAGATAACTCAGCCCTAACTGACCCACCTGAATATCTGCCGCGCCATTTTCTGCCAGGGTGGCATCAAAGGTGTTGTCATCACATAATCGGTTTCGAACTAACCCCACATGCGTGCCTGCTACATCAGCATCCAGCACGCCTTGACGTTTAAGAGGAAGTGAGAGATAAACAATCGTATTGCGGATATCCTCAGGCACATCTAACGGGGCGGGAGAGAGATCTTCTTCAGGAATATTAAACGGTGTACCATCAGGGAAAACCCCCTTCGCCTCGGACATTGAAAACTTACCAAGGCTTAATAATTTTTGATCAATATTAAGCACAGAAAACCCCCAGCCATAAGCACCAAAAGCCGAGCAACGCCCCTCAACAAAGTTTTCTATATACCGAATTTGTTGTTGAAAGTGCTGTGGTCGGATAAACATCCCCTCTGACCAGATAACTTTATTGTTCCACGGCATACACCCACCTTATTATTTAAATTACATTGCTTATTTATACTTTTCAAAGCTCACAAACCCCTTCATAAAAGTACTTATATTATCGCTCAATAAAAGCAGCAGAAACACTCAGATCTGATACATTAACCTGTAATATTCGGTTTTTTATAAAATCGAAAAAATCCTTCTCAGGCAATTTGACAACCACACGCCACCGCGCTTTTTCAATATCTCTAAATGCGGCAATCATAGCGATGTAAGTAGTGGCTGGATCAACATCAGCTGTATAGTCGTAACTTATACCAGGTTGCAATTCACGCTCTTCAACAGAGATTAAGTCACCGCTTAAAATCGCTCTCCCCTCATCAAACAAGGAGAAAAAATCAGACTCTTGAAAAGCACTAACTTCTTTCAATTGATATATTTTAACGATGATCGGGGAAGGTCGCCCCTGATGGTCTGGATTGGCATTGGGGGCAACAATTAAATGACCGGTAAATGTTCGCTGCTTAGGCGTATTGCTCGCACAACTGGACATAATCAAGACCATTAAAACAATGACCGTTAGTATAAAATAGTGCCATCTATCAGTCATACAATGACTCCTTACCACTCTGCTCTTTTGGCTCACGATCAGCACTCTTTATCTTATACATCTGATCTTCATAAGCTTTCATAAAGCCTTCCCCCAAAAGGTTCTGGAAATTATCCAGAGCTTCTTTATTGATCACTTCATAAAGTTCTTTGTAATGAGCCCAATACTTTGTTTTGTTATAGGCCGATAGAAGAATATTTTCTTTAGAGCCTACAGCAAAACGCTCTTCTAGTATCTCGGGATCAAAACGCTGCAATATATCTTGTAGTGCACCTTGCATACCAGCCACCATTGCCATCTGGTGAGCCTTCATATCGTTAAACCCCTCTCTAACCGCATCCAGCGCAGGGAGATAGCCACGATCACTTTTTAACAACATATTTTCAAGGGCTTCATCAACACCCACAGAAAATTTAAGTGGATTATTTTCAACAGGTTGAATCGTCGTTTGGTCAACACGAAAAGCACTCTTCATGCTGGTGCGAGCCATTAACTCTCCGATCAAACCCGAGATACACTCTCTTACCAACAGACCGATGGTCTTTGGTAACACATCAAGCAATTCAAGTGGTACGGATTCCTTGTTAATGCCAAGTGCTTGCAGAAGCTTGTCATATTCATCGGTAGATACTGGAAGTGAGGGAGCTGCAACTGGGATTTTCTGGGAAGTGATTTTTTTTATTACGGGCACTTCGTGAGCAGAACGAGACTGCTCAGACAGCATGTGCTCATCTGTTTTCACAGCTTTTTCTGGAGCGGTGACATGGGGCTTTTTATTCACGACGCTTGTTTGCCCCCGATCTTTGGGAACCTCAAGTGTCGCGCTGTTTTCTGAGACCTGCTCAGGTATGTGTGTCAGCGCCCAGTTATCAGGTATCTGCTTGTCAGCTTTGACTTTAATGTCAGGGGGTGAAAAATATTCATCCAGATTAGCCGATTGATCCTTTATGCCATGATCGACTGCACTTATCGCTTCATCGTTGCGCTGAGGTGTCGTATCTCTATGACTAAAAAGATCTAGCGGATCAAGGGAATCGGGAATACCTCCCATATTGGAGAGGCTATCGACCTGCTTAATAACAGCATCCTGTTTGGCTTCAAGTTCAACCAGAATTTCGTAATCACCGATATAAATGCGGTCACCGTGACTCAGCTTGAGACTACGATCTCTACCAATGGCTTCTTCATCGTTATTAAGATAAACGCCGTTGGTGCTGGTATCAATCAGGAAGTAATCACCATTTTCATATTTAATGGTTGCATGATGGTTTGAAATATAGCGCTGCGGGTCAGGCAACACCCAACCGTCGTGACTACTACGACCAATGGTGCCTCCTCGTTCGCAAAACCTTTTGTGTATTAACTGACCCCGCTTATCATGCAGGCTTTTAGCAACAAGAACCAAGTCCATTCTTTCAACCATCTAAACGGAATATTTTTTTCTATAAGTGTTTCTTATTTTCTCTTCCATTTGAGAGAGGCAACCATGTTCACTGTTATTAAGAAATACAGAGTCCAAGAATAGGAGCGGCCTACAGCATTGTCAAGATTTTTTTAGAATATGGTTAAAAACCAGAGTTCACTCGGAGTAAATGAAGATTTTCGGGTCATTTTTAACGTAATTGGGACGAAAAGCATAAATCGTAAGGAAGGTCTCTTAAAGTAGAAATATTTGCTAAGATGCTCACCATATAGATATCGAACACACATATCAAAACTATTTTTAGGTGAAAAATATTGATTTTTAGCAAAGATGTTTTACCCGAAGGCTATAAACTTCACTGGTATGATATTAAATCAATATTAGGACGAGGTGGTTTTGGCATTACCTATCTTGCATTAGATGAAAACTTAGATCAGCTGGTCGCTATCAAAGAGTACCTTCCAACAGATATTTCCTCACGCAACTCTGATCAAACAGTCCATCCTACTACCGGTGAAAAACATCAATTATACTTCTGGGGATTGAAACAATTTCTAAAGGAAGCCAGAGTATTAGCCAAGTTTAAGCATCCAAATATTGTTCGAGTTTTAAGCGTATTTGAAAAAAACAATACTGCTTACATGGTTATGGAGTTTGAGCAAGGAAAAGACCTTTCGGTTATATTTAAAGAGAAAACTTCATTTAAAGAAGAAGAGTTAATTAATCTATTTATTCCAATTATTGATGGTTTAACACTGGTTCATGACAGTGGTTTTATCCACAGAGATATCAAACCTGCAAATATCTTTATCAGAGATGCTGATGACAAAGCTGTTCTTATCGACTTTGGTTCTGCACGACTGGCCACTGAGGAAAAAACCCAAGCATTAACCAGTTTGATTACTTTCGGTTATACCCCATTTGAGCAGTATCATGAAGGTACCAACAAACAAGGCCCCTGGACTGACATCTACTCATTAGGCGCAACACTCTACTACTTGATTGTAGGGCACCTGCCTCAAGACGCTCTAAGACGAGGATCAGATCTCTTTGACGATGGCGTTGACAGCTATAAACCACTGTCTCAGATTGCGGCTGGAAAGTATAGTGACAATTTTTTATTGGCTATTGATAATGCGCTCATGTTTCGAACTCAGGATCGACCTAAAATTCTCTCTATCTGGCGAGCAATGTTACAGGGTAAAATAGCACCCAAACCGCTTTTAGAAAATATGACTATGCACTTGGGTAGTGACATAAGTGACATAAGCGACATAAGCGATAGAACAGTCATCATGCCCAGCCATAAAAAAAGGAGCTCTCAAGACCGCTCACCCTCCTCTCACAGAGACGAAAACAATCATGCTCCATCAACTGCTTCACAACAACCAATAACAAAGAAACCATGGTTCTTAACCGCCATCACAATAAGTATTGCGACAATTATTGGAGCTGGTGTGCTTACTCTTTTTTTAGCAGAATCCACACCACTATCACCGCCCCCTCAACAAATCAGCCAAAAACAAGAAAAGGCAGATTATGACAATGAGCTCGCAGAGCAAGCACAACAGATAGCACTATTGATACAACAAGCAGAAGAGAGCTTCTTCGCTGGAAGGATGATCCAGCCATTAGAGAGCAGTGCAACTTACCTTTATCAAAAGGTATTAGCTTTAGCTCCATCCAACCAAGACGCAATAACCGGCATTAACAATATTTTGACCCACTACAGCACACTGATAGAAGAAAGTATTTCCAAACAAAAAGAGGGGGAAGCTGAAAAATATATTCAGATTATAGAAGCCATTAAGCCTAGCTCAGAAATTGCCAACGACATGCGATTAAAGCTTAAAAATACCAAGCAAACGCAACTTAACCTTGCAAAAGAAATTAAGAGTGAGAGCTCTAAAAAACCTGCTGAAAAACAACTGGAACAGATTAGCTCATTATTGGCCGAAGCGGAACGCTACTATTCGACCTATAAAATTTCTATGCCCAAAGGTAAAAATGCATTTAATAGTTATTACAAAGCACTGAAACTCGACCCTTCTAATGAAAAAGCGCAACAGGGGATTAAAAAAATAATAGGCTTTTATGAACTAAAAATTAATAAGCATATTACCAATAATAATTTAATACGTGCCTCCCAAACTATTCATGTTCTAGAAAGAGTTGCACCAAACTCACCCGTGACAAAACAACTGCGAACTCGCATTGAAAAGGCTATTAACCAGAAAGCACAAACTAAAAGGATTGCCTTACAACCTGTCATACCTTCACGGCAAGGAATTGAAGCCGTCAGTGAGTTGGTTGGAGAATTTAAAAAATATTTGAAGGCACGTAATAGCAATGCGCTAAATAAAATCAGTGAAATGTCTTCTGCACGCCAACACTTCCTTAAAACATTCTTTAACCAGTATCAATCATTCACTGTAGAAATTTCCGGATTTGAATATATTGATAAAAAGAGTAGAGGTTCAGCATCCGTCAGCTTGACTCAGTTAGAAAACATAGAGGGTGAAGCTGTACAACCAAGAACTTGGGATCAGTTTGATATCATTATAAAAATGGACGCTAATGACCAGTGGAAGGTTTATTGGTAAAAAATTGGCATTGCTAACCAAACTATAGTAAACAGGACAGGACACGCATGTCTGCCCCTACGGTTTTAACGGGAAAAGGGCGCCATTTTCTGATACATATTTATAATGACCAGTGATTTTGTATTTAAAAAGTATATCTTCTAATTGCGGCCCACTACCTATATTGTGAACTATAAGAGGGCTACCTGTTTTTGTACTAATCTGGTCTGTGACTATACCTATGTGAGGCAAGTTTCCCGGCAATACCCAAGTGACTAGATTACCTGGTTTATAATCACCTGCTCTATTAGAAACACGAAGAGCCTCCCCATGCCGACTAAAAAAAGACTGTAGATTTGGAACACGCCGGTGATCAATATTTTTGTCAGGTTTGTTTAGCCCCCATATTCTTTTTGAGGGGTATGCATCAAAATTTCTCGTGATATCTTCATGAACTAATTTTTGTAAATCTATACCTACTTTACGATACGCACGAATTACAACATCAGTACAAACACCTATATTCTTAGGGACATCCCCATTTGGGTAATCAATTGAATAATATGAACCATCATAACGAACACTAAAACTCGTTCTTTCAATAGCTGATTTGACAAATTCATTTGCAAAACTCAAGGCATAGACGTTTTGTGAATTCAACAACGATATAATTATTAATGCTCGAACCATGTTTGTACTTCTTTAAAATATAACATCAGCGATAAGCGGCTCAAGGCTTGTGCTATTCTACCGACTTTAATCGAAAAGCCCTGTGAACACTTTAGTATCCCATTGAAACGGTGGGCAAGATGCAACAAGATCAAACGAGCCTGACAATATAACTGCATCGCCATTGATCATCACTGATTGCAGTTGTGTCTTGCAGTCATTTGGAAGCTCAGGATGAGGCGCTGAACTTTCTATTAAAATATATTTTTTTCCTGCATCTTCATATATCCGCACTACACCATCAAGATTTTTGTGTACTTGGCATGGCCATGGAATAAGAGAATCGAATTTTTTTTTGTTTGATCGGTTAACGAGCTGACATATGCTTGAATTGTTTGCCAGATAGAATGACTTGTCATCTATGTTAAAAGTATTTGAAGCAGCACAGCCATTCGTAGTAATCAGCATGAACAGTGGAATAAATAATTTTTTCATACCAACTCCCAGAACCATACTTGTGATGCTTTATTTCCAGGGTCTGAGTAACTTTGTGTAATACCCTTAAACCACAAATCAATGTGATCACCTCTTCGCGTTGTCTCTCCGCTTCTAGTAAAACAATCTTTGAAAAAAATAATTCCTTGTTTTGTTTGAATATCTCTCTTAGCTTCTATGCCTTTGGTGTAAATTTTAGGTCTTCCTAAATGACGCTTCCATAGCCAGTTCGCAAGAGATTCGGCACCTCTTGCATGTTCATGTGAGCACTTTGGCTCGGTGTATGTGTACTTGTTTATCTTGATAGTCATTTCGCTGTTTAGAGCTAGGCTCACCCTAATTGCACATTGATTTTCCCAAGGGCCGTCACATGGAGAGTCTTCTTTAGGATAACTACTCCATAGATTAATAAATGCTGGTTTTGCCATAATTTTTGCGGCCTCCGCCTGATGCTTTTGATTACCTAGAGCCTGAAGTGTACAGATTTTGTTCTAACTGTTTCAATCCACAGCCCAATACCGTAGCTCTCCAATGATCTTTCAAATTATCGAGCCTCTGAAATCAAAGCTTTTAGTTCAGGGATACATGACCCACAGTTAGTCCCTGCTTTTAATGCTTCGCCAATCATTTCCGGCGTTGTCAATTTTTGCTTAACAATTGCATCAACCACGGTATTCACACCCACTCCAAAACAAGCACAGACAATACGGCCTACATCGACTTGCCCCACAGGGGGGCGGCCTGTTAATAAACTTTTACGTTCATCACTCGCGAGCTCATCCTGAATAAATAGCCCACCCAACCAACTACGAGATGGCAACTCGTGGCTGGGCGCAATAAAAATACAACTCTCCACCCGATTACCAACCAGACGTGCGCCGCGATAGCGACGAGCGGCAACATCAAGATATTCCACCCAATTGACATCATCACTCGACGTACACAGCCATTGGCGCGCGCAAGCAGCCCAATCACTCGGCGCTTGCTCTCCTGCCAGCTCATAGCGATAGAAACCTTCGCCTGTAGCGCGCGCCCAATACGTTGCTCCGGGCAATTCCAACTGTCGGCGCGATAACAAAAAACCATGCCATGCAGGTTGATAAGGTGTAATTTGTACGGGCGTATGTTTAAATTCTGGTTGCCCTGAAACAGGATCAACCACCGGATTCACGACACTGCCCACCCGCCCACTACTGGAGTATTGCCCATTCCAGTGCATCGGTATAAAAACGGCTCCTTTCTGCGCTCCTTCACTTAAACGAACGCGGACAATCACCGCCCCAAAACGGCTGGAAACACGCATTAACTCACCCTCTTGAGTCCCTACCGCCTCAGCTGTATCAGGGTTAATCTCTACATAAGGCTCTGGGCTATGCTCAGTGAGTCGAGGTGCTTTCCCTGTGCGCGTCATTGTATGCCACTGGTCACGAGTGCGGCCGCTATTGAGTATAAATGGATAGGATTCATCCGTTTTATTAACAGGTGGTCTGGGTTCAATCGCAATAAATTTTGCTTTACGATTATTGGTAAAAAACCGACCATCTGTAAACATTCGAGCCGTACCCTGCCCCGCTTTTTTCACAGGCCATTGAATAGGCTTTAACTCATCATATTCAGAATGACTTAAAGCACTCAAACCTGAAATATCAAAATCTCTTTCATCACAATTTTCAAAGCCTGAAAGCGCCGCATGTTCACGAAAAATATCCGCAGAATTTTCATACTCAAAAGCCGCCCCAAATCCCATTTTTTTAGCCACTTGAGCAATGATCCACGCATCTGATTTTGCTTCGCCTGGCGCATGTAAAAATGGACGTTGGCGTGATATTCTTCGCTCTGAATTCGTTACCGTACCGTCTTTTTCACCCCAGGTCAGTGCGGGTAAAAGTACGTCTGCCACCAATGTAGTATCTGTTTTTTGAACACACTCAGACACCACAACAAAATCACACGTTTTCAAAGCCTCTTTCACTTTATCTGCATCGGGCAAGCTGACGACAGGATTGGTGCACATAATCCAAACAGCCTTAATTTTTCCATCAGAAATAGCATCAAATAACTCAACCGCTTCAAGGCCTGACTTCTCTGCAATGACGGGGGCGTGCCAAAATCGCTGCACTAAATCTCGATGGCTTGCATCATCAATATCCATATGTGCGGCAAGTTGGTTGGATAACCCACCGACTTCACGCCCACCCATAGCATTGACTTGCCCTGTAAATGAAAATGGCCCCATTCCAGGGCGGCCAATTCTGCCCGTCAACAAGTGACAGTTGATAATTGCATTGACTTTATCTGTGCCCGAACTGGATTGATTGACCCCTTGCGAAAAAACAGAAACGACCCGCTCAGTACGTGCAAACAAACGATAAAATTCAGCCACTGCACTTTCATCAAGTTCGCATGCTTTCGCCACAGATGCTGCCGTGGGTGAGCTTTCAATTGCTGCATCTAAAGCGGCTTGCATGCCTTGCGTAAAGTTTTCTATAAAGAGTGAATTTGCTTCACTCTTTTGATGTAGATAACTTAACAACCCATTAAACAGTATTGCATCACTGCCACTTTTAAGGGGTAAGTGCAGGTCAGCGATATCACATGTTGGTGTGCGACGTGGATCAATCACGACGACCATTAAGTCTGGGTTTTCACGCTTTGCCTGATTAATTCGTTGAAATAATACGGGGTGACACCAAGCCGCATTTGAACCGGTCAAAACAATCAACTTGGCACGTTCCAAATCTTCATAACAGCAAGGCACACTGTCCGAACCAAACGCTCGTTTATAACCCGAAACAGTGGACGACATACAAAGGCGAGAGTTTGTATCAATATTTGCTGAGCCAATAAAGCCTTTCATCAATTTATTGGCCAGATAATAATCTTCGGTCAGCAGTTGCCCTGAAATATAAAATGCGACGGAATCAGTGCCATATTTTTGTATCGTTTCTGAAAAGGTATCTGCAACGAGTGATAGCGCATGATTCCAATCAACCTGCTCTCCATTTACTTCAGGATATAGCAGTCGCCCACCCAGACCCACGGTTTCACCCAGCGCGGACCCTTTAGAGCAAAGCTGACCCAAATTTGCAGGGTGCTCAGTATCCCCTGCGACGGAAACGATGCCTGCTTCATCAACAGAAGCCAAAACCCCACAGCCAACACCGCAGTATGGGCAAATAGTTTTAGTGGTTTTTAATGCACTTTTTTTTATATCCATCATCGACACAACTCACCCGTACAAAAAATTATTTTATTACGATATCATAAAATTAATATGTGACTTAGTCACCGCGCCAATAATTTTATCCTGTATGCTGATAATTTTATAAACTCAAGTACGATGGAGCAACTCTGCAATGAACAAAAAAATACTCTGCACGGCGGTGATTATCGCCATAGCGACTCTTGGCGGCTGCACAGGAAACAATTCAACGACAGAGAAAACACCACAAGAAACACAAAATTCTCAAATAAAAATGATTAATATACTCAATGCAAAAAACCCTTTACCCAATGTACTAACAGGAGGGCAGCCCACCCCCGAGCAACTTGAGCAAGCACAAGCTGCAGGCTATAAAACGATCATTAATTTACGCACTGCGAATGAAAATGGAACTTGGGATGAAGCCAGCAAAGCGAGCGAGCTTGGAATGCATTACATCAATATTCCAATCGCTGGAAAAAGTGGCCTCTCCAGAGAAAATGCAAATGCATTGATGAGTGCCATTCAAAAACACTCTGATCACCCGGTGATGGTGCACTGTGGCAGTGGCAATCGAATTGGTGCTTTATTTGCGATTGATGCCAAGTTCAATAAAAATCAAACAACGGAAGAGGCCATAGAAATAGGAATAAAATCAGGCCTCACATCACTCAAACCTGCTGTAGTAGAATATATTGAAACGAACTAAGAGCATTAGTTCGTCATCGTTTCTATACTCTAATTAGAGAGGCTCAATGAAAAAATCTGTACAAGAGTATTACGGCAAAACCCTCCAGAGCAGTCAAGATCTTATGACCGATGCCTGTTGCACCGACGGTGATTTGCCTCACCATATCAAACAAGCATTGAGTCATATCAATGATGAAGTCTTGGCTCGCTATTATGGCTGCGGCCTAGTCGCCCCCCAACAGCTCGAAGGAATGCGTATCCTTGATCTAGGCTCAGGCTCCGGTCGAGATTGTTACACACTGGCTCAATTGGTAGGCTCGAAGGGTTATGTGGTCGGTGTAGACATGACTAAAGAGCAGCACGCTATCGCAACCAGACACCTCGATTTTCATGCTGAAAAATTTGGCTATGCCAATGTAGAATTTCGTCTTGGCCACATTGAAGAGCTGGACAAGCTGGGATTGCCCGACCACACCTTCGATATTATTATCTCCAACTGCGTAATCAACCTATCAACGAACAAAGAAGCCGTGCTGCGTGAAGCCCACCGCCTGCTAAAGCCAGGTGGAGAACTCTATTTTTCCGATGTTTATGCCGACCGCCGAATCCCCCAACACCTGCTGAGCGACCCCATTCTTTACGGTGAGTGCCTCAGCGGTGCACTCTACTGGAACGATTTTCACAACCTGGCCAAGCGGTGCGGCTTTGCTGATCCCCGTCTCGTCGAAGATCGTCCACTCGCGATTAACAATCAGAGCATTCAAACACGGGTCGGCTCTATCGGCTTCTACTCTGCCACCTACCGACTGTTCAGGATCAATGACCTGGAACCCGCCTGTGAAGACTACGGTCAAGCCGTATGCTACAAAGGCACCATTGAGCACAGCGAAGCGCTATTTGCTCTGGATAAGCACCATATTATCGAGAAAGATCGAATATTTCCGGTCTGTGGCAACACCTATCGCATGCTTAATGAGACTCGCTTTGCCGAACATTTTGAATTTTTTGGTAACGAGGAGACCCATTACGGTATTTTTTCTGGGTGTGGCACTGATTTGCCCTACAGCCAAACAAGCAACACGCAAAGCGCCAGTGACAACACGGGTGGTGGCTGCTGTTGATTGGGTCACATGTAAAAACCAACTTGACGGATTCCTAATTGAACCCGTCAAGTTGGTTTTGGAAATTAATCCAGCGGAATACGGATTTTCTGGCCAATGAAAATTTTATCCACATCTTTAATCACTTCCTTGTTCGCTTCAAAGATACGTGGGTACTGCATGGCATTGCCATAATAACGTTTCGCAATGGCTGACAATGTGTCCCCTTTTTGAATCACATAATATTCAACCTTCAGCGTTTGTTCGGGTGCATTGACACCTGCGGCATCCACTCTTTCCACACCCTTAATATTACCCGCCATCAAAACTGCTTTTTCAAGGGCTTCAGGAGTATCCGCTTGCCCAGAGATCGATACAACACCCTCATTGAAAGCCACTTCCATATTCTTGAGACCGGGGTTTTCCTCATTGATATGTGATTTTATTTTTTCGGCCGCATCATCCTCACCACCAAATATTTTATTTCCAAGATTTTTTGCAAAATCGAAAAGACCCATTATTTTATCTCCTTACAGATATTGTGAAAAACGATACTATAAACCATTAAAAAAATTTACTTTGGTGAACGCCCTGCACGTTTACGTTCATGCTCAAGTAAGAATCTTTTACGTATACGAATACTTTTCGGTGTCAATTCAACCAATTCATCATCATTGATAAATTCCAATGCCTGCTCCAGAGTCATGATGATCGGCGGTGTTAACTGAATATTTTCATCAGTTCCCGATGCACGCATATTAGTGAGCTGCTTACCTTTAAGTGGGTTTACAACCAGATCATTATCCCGTGAATGGATACCAATCACCATGCCTTCGTAAACTTCCACACCATGTCCGATAAACATACGGCCTCGGCTCTGTAAGTTATAGATAGAAAATGACAGTGCTTTACCCATACCATTTGAGATCAAGACACCATTCGCACGGCCACTGATATTGCCAGGTTTCATGGGGCCATAGTGATCAAATACATGATGTTTCAAACCTGTCCCTGAAGTCAGTGTCAAGAATTCAGTTTGAAAACCAATCAGACCTCGCGCAGGAATCACGTAATCAATACGAACACGACCATTGCCATCGGGCATCATATCTTTCAGTTCACCTTTACGCTCACCCAAAGCTTCCATTACAGCCCCTTGATGCGCCTCTTCGATATCAATCGTGAGCATTTCATAAGGCTCATGCTTTTCACCGTCAATCTCCCTGATGATAACTTCAGGCTGAGAAACGGCTAACTCATAACCTTCACGACGCATGGTTTCCAGCAAAATAGAGAGATGCAATTCACCACGACCCGAAACACGAAAGCGATCTGCACTCTCCGTTTCCTCAACGCGAAGCGCCACATTGTGAATTAACTCACGATCCAAGCGCTCACGAATTTGACGACTGGTCAGAAACTTGCCTTCTTTACCTGCGAATGGAGAGTTATTGACCTGAAAAGTCATGGTCACCGTAGGCTCATCAACAGAGAGCGCAGGCAGTGCTTCAACTAAATCGGGGTGACACAGTGTATCTGATATATTTAGATTATCGATTCCGGTAAAAGCGATAATATCACCCGCCTGAACCTCATCCGCTTCAACACGTTCAAGCCCGAGGAACCCAAAAAGCTGGAGTACGCGCGCATTTCTCTTCTCGCCCTTGCTATTAACAACAACGACCTGACTGTTTTTCTTAATGGTACCTCGCTTAATACGACCCGTACCAATAACCCCCACATAACTGGAGTATGCCAATGAAATCACCTGCATTTGAAAAGGGCCATCGGCATCCACATCAGGTTTGGAGACCTTTTCAACAATGGTTTCAAACAATGGAGTCATATCACCATCACGGATATCATTTTCCAGCCCAGCATAGCCATTCAGTGCCGAAGCAAAAACAACAGGAAAATCCAGTTGCTCATCCGTCGCGCCCAATTGATCAAATAATTCAAAAACTTGATCCATCACCCAGTCAGGGCGAGCGCCATGGCGGTCAATTTTATTGATGACAACAATCGGATTCAGACCCAAGGCAAATGCTTTTTGAGTCACAAACCGAGTTTGTGGCATCGGACCATCCACAGCATCGACCAGTAAAAGCACTGAATCAACCATTGATAAAACACGTTCAACTTCACCACCAAAATCTGCATGACCCGGAGTGTCTACAATATTAATATGATAATCATTCCAGTGAATTGCTGTATTTTTGGAAAGGATCGTAATACCACGCTCTTTCTCAAGATCGTTGGAATCCATCGCCCGCTCGGGTAACTTTTCACGGTCACCTAAAGTATCTGACTGTTGTAATAACTGATCCACAAGCGTCGTTTTGCCATGGTCAACGTGAGCAATGATTGCAATATTTCGAATTTTATCAATAGGTTTCATGAAATTAATATCTGTAAAGTCGTCAATGTAACGGAGCTTTTTAAAGCCCGCCTAATAAAGTCGCGACATTATACACTTAATAAATATGAACGCAGGGTTGAATTTGCTATTTTTTTTTGGCAAGGTGACGATCCCTCCTTCATTTTAATAACTCAAATTCAAGAATAACCAATGTGACTGCTCCCCTCGTTTCACTCATTATCTGTTGCTACAATCGAGCGTACCTTCTTCCAAAGACGCTTGAATCTGCATTTGCACAGAGTTACCAGCCGATTGAAATTATTGTATTTGATGACGGCTCGGAAGATAACACCGAACAACTCATGTCAACTTACAGTGATAGAATCCAATATTATCGCCAGGAAAACCAAGGGATCGCCGCCGCACGCAGCAATGCCTGTCGTTTGGCAAAAGGCGAATATATTGCTTTTCTGGATGATGATGATCTGATTCCAACTGAGCGAATCAATCTATTAATGGCTGCTTTAAAAGAGTTCCCACAAGCTATTTTTGCGGTTGGAGATCTCGCAATTATTGATGATGAAAGCCAATTAACCGGAAAACGCTGGCTGCCAGAAAATCACCTTGGCACGCAAAAAAACACTCTTTTTGAGCATGGTGATGAAGCTGTACTATGGCCTCACGTTCCAGCAACGCCACACACCACTCTTTTTCGTAAAGCCGATGGTGAAAAAATTGGCTGGTTTGACCTGCAATACCGCTTTGCCTCTGAAGACAAAGATTTTTTTGCCCGCCTTGGGCGCTTAGGTTCTATCGCTTATGTTCCTGAAATTGTCTCCTATTATCGCTGTGGCCACTCATCACTCACTAATAACAATAACTTGCGTACCCTTTATAGTCAGTTACTGTTATTTGAAAGCCACCTGCATAAAATCAGCCCCGAACGAAAAAAATTTCGCCAGCGCTTGCAACAACGAATATTGCAAACTTTGATAAAAATATTAAGTAATAAAAATATGGGCTCATTCCAGCCCAACAATAAACTGAATGATGACCTGAAACGGGCTTTGGCATTACTGAGTTTGAGTGACAAACTAAAATATTTCTGGGCGGCATGGATTAAGCGCCCAATAAAAGCAATCACATCACGGAAATAACCTATGAGCATTAACAACAAACCTCTGGTGACAATCGCCATACCGACCTACAACAGAGCCGATGGCTTTTTACCTCAAGCCATTGAGTGTGCTCTTAATCAAACTTACCCAAATCTGGAAATTCTTATTTCTGATAATCACTCGACCGACCACACTGAAAGCACCGTTGCCCGCTATCAAGATCAAAGAATTAAATATATCAAGCAACCAAAAAATATTGGTGCCAACAATAATTTCAACTTCTGTTTCTCTGAGGCTCGTGGGGAGTTTGTGTTACTCCTTCTTGATGATGACATGATTGACCCCGACTTTATCGAAGCATGCATGAATGCTGCTGAACCCTTGGATAATGTGGGTTTGGTTAGAACAGGAACGCGTATTATTGATATGGAAGGAAACATATTAATGCAAAGAGAAAACCCTGCATCGGGCATGTCTCCTACCGAGTTTTTTCTTGCATGGTTCAACAATAAAATTGCCTTATATGTATGCAGTACACTTTTTCATACAGAAAAATTACGTGAAATGGGAGGGTTTAATTCAAGGCATAACTTATTTCAAGACGGCCTTGTCATATCAAAGCTCATTGCAAAATATAACCATGCCAATGTCAAAGAAGTTAAAGCCGGGTTTCGCCAGCATGATAAAAACATGGGAGTCATCGCTGAATCCGATGCCTGGTGTGAAGATAGTCTAGACTTATTAAAAAGCATGTGTGACAGCTCGGAACAGGATCAATCAGCAATAAAAAGTGCTGGAATGATTTTTTTCTGCAAAATGAATTACACCGAAGCGGCTCGGCTTACATCCCCCTTTAGACGCTTCTACGCCTACTACAGAGTTGCAAAGCACTTTGACTTTGCCTATTCGCCTTTTCAGTTTGCTTTAAAGAAGGATATAAAGCCTGCTTTGCGAAAATTAAAACGCCTGTTGTTCAAAAAAGCCGATACACTCGCCACCAAATAATATAAAAAATACCCTATGAAACCTAATCAACAAGATTCATTAGTACGTTTTTTATTTGAACACACCCCACTGCGTGGTGAAGTCGTACATCTTGATCGGTGCTGGCAAAATGCGATTAGTGAACGAAACTACCCCAAACCCATACAAAAATTATTGGGTGAAATGATGGCCGCCAGTGCACTGCTGGCCTCTACACTGAAATTCAAAGGTAGCTTGACACTGCAAATTCAGGGAGATGGCCCTGTCAGCTTGATGCTGATGGAAGCCACTTTTGAGAAAACCTTACGCGGTTTCGCACAAATTTCTGAAGATAATGCCTCAAAAATTTCAAATGATGATTCTGACTACAAACTCAAAGAGATTATTGGCGATGGGCTGCTGGTCATCACAATCGACCCCGGCCAAGGTGACAAACGATACCAGGGCATTGTTGAAATCACGGGTGACTCTTTAGCCGAATGCCTGGAACACTATCTGGCCACTTCACAGCAACTGGAGACTCGCCTTTGGCTGGCCGCAGACGAAAAACAATGTGGCGGCATGCTATTACAAAAAATGCCCATAGAGATACAAGACGAAGCGATGGAGACCTGGGATCGCGCTGTCATGCTAGCCAGAACCATCAAACAAAGTGAACTGCTTGAACTTCCAGCAGACGAGATTCTCCATCGCCTTTTCCACGAAGAAGAGCTGCGGGTTTTTGAAGCCGAGCCGATGAAGTTTTTCTGCCGCTGCTCTCGTGAAAAAGTCTCAGCCGTATTGAAAAATTTGGGTCAAGATGAAATTCAAAAGATTATTAAAGAAGAGAGTTTCATCGATATTGATTGTGAGTATTGCGGCCAACACTATAAATTTGATTCAATTGATGCACAGCAGATTTTCAGTGATGAAAGCAATATCAACCCATCAAAGCTGAGGCATTAAAAACCCTGTCTGGAAATATGAATCTCCTCAAGCAACTGTTGATTATCCTGCATGAGCTTCTGGTGACCACGAGCAAGTTGGTTGGAGCGACGCGTAAATTGTTCCGCTTTTTTTAAGTTTCCGCTTGAAAAATAGAGCCTTGCAAGACGATGCCAAGCAAAGGCGTTGCGCGGCTCTATACGCACCGCACGCTCGGTGAGTGCAATCGCTTCAGATATATTGCCCTGTTTCTCTTTACCGACCGCCTGTGCAAGTAAAACCTGAGTGGGGCCGCTGTTTTTGATCTCGATATCAGCGGGCTGCTGCATCGGCCCTGTCACCGAACAACCGCCCAGCGTGAGAATTAACGCAATAATCAAGTAATATTTGTTCACTGAAACAACCCTTTAAATTTATCCCAAGTTTTTTTCATCCCTTTTTTCGCACACGGCGCATTTCCATTGGGAGCGGTGCCAATAATAAAGGGAAGCCACTCAGTATCAACGCAACCCTGATCCGCACGCAACCCTGTTTGCCGATCAATCAAAATATTTTCAATATTGGGAGGCAGAGATTCGTTATTCTCAGCTCGGGAAATTTTAACCATAATATCCGTCCAAATTTGCAGCGCCCCACTGGAACCAGTCAAACCCATCTTTTGATTATTATCTCCACCAAGCCACACAACCCCTGAAAAATCCTGACCAAATCCAGCGAACCAACTATCACGCAAATCATCGGTTGTCCCCGTTTTCCCTGCTAACACCACATCTTCAGATACTCGCGCAGCAACATGTCGGCCTGTACCGTGACGAAACGCTTGCCGCAATCCATAATTTACAAGAGAGACCGCATCGACATCAAAACGTTGTTCAGTATCCAGCGCGTAACGCTGCAAAGGCGTACCTTTTTGAGTCAACACTTCCCGCACCGAGCGCAGTGGTGTGTAAAACCCACCATCAGCTAATGTTTGATACATTTGCGCCATTTCAATAGGAGCCATTTCAATCGCACCTAACAATAGCGATGGGTAGTGTGGTAATTTCCGTTCAATACCCAAACCATGCAATGTTTTCACAAATTCATTGATTCCTAATTCCATACCTAGATTCACAGCCGCCAGATTATATGAGTGTGAAAGTGCATCTACCAATAATACTGAACCATGTGTGGTCTGATCATAGTTTTTAGGCATCCAGACCTGCCCATCTCTCATCGTTACCTGAATGGCTTCGTCATCAATCAATGAAGCCAATGTATAGTTTTTTTCTAATGCAGATAAATAGAGTGCAGGCTTGAGTAAAGAGCCAACAGGACGCTGAATATCCAGCGCACGATTAAACCCCTCAAAGCGAACATTACGCCCTCCCACTACGGCCACAATTTCAGCACTGCCCACACGAGTAACAACAACCCCCCCCTGCAAAGTGTCTGGCGCAATATCACGCTCTTTTTCCAGACGCTGAATCCACTGCACCGTCTCTTTTTCAGAGACTTTTTGAACAATCGGGTCAAGCGTTGTAAATATACGCAAACCTTCGCTCATCAAATCCTCTTCCCGGTAATCTTTTTTCAGATCACGTTTCACCAATTCAATGAATGCAGGGTAAAGGCCATGCCCTCTATTAGGTTTGGGTGCAACATTCAATGGAGATTGCTTGGCTTTTAGAACTTGCTTTTGATCAATAAGGTCATCTTGATAGAGCTTCTCAAGAATCTGGTTGCGCCGCTCTAATGCCCGATCTTCATACCGTCTGGGGTCATAATAGGATGGGCCACGTAATACGGCCACTAACAGAGCAACTTCAGGGGGAGTCAACTCACGTACAGGCTTATTAAAGTAAAATTCACTGGCAAGGCCAAAGCCGTGAATCGCCCGAACACCATCCTGTCCTAAATAAACCTCGTTAACATACGCCTCCAGAATTTCTTTTTTTTCATAGCGTAATTCCAATAGAGACGACATGATCGCTTCATTAAATTTACGTACCAGTGTGCGTTCATTATTGAGATAGAAGTTTTTCACCAACTGTTGAGTCAGTGTACTGCCGCCTTGTACCACGCGCCCTGCACGTAAATTAACCCAAGCAGCACGAAAAATACCACGCCAGTCAATGCCATGATGAGTGGAGAACTTTCTATCTTCAATAGCGAGCAAAGCCGCCAATAGCAAAGCAGGAAGCTCTTCAATTTGAACCAGAATTCGATCTTCTTTGTGTAGTGGGTAGATGGTACCAATCTGCATCGGTTCCAAACGGATCAGATTCAATGAATCGCCTGTGACGGCATCCTTTAACACATCCAAACGACCCGAATTGATTTCGACCTTAATTGAACGAGCAGGCTCTCGTCCATCCCAATATTGAAAGGCTCGAACTGAGATCACAAACTGATGACCACGGCGCAAATAGCTGCCTGCTGTCAATCCATCCTGAGAAGCTCGATAACCCATTAATTTCAATTCGGAATACAGATCATCTGCATTAATAAATTGACTGGGGTAAAGCTCTAGTGCTCGGGCATACACTCTGGATGGAACTGCCCAACGTTTGCCTTCAAACTTTTGTTGTACCACATGATCGAGATAAAGCACATAGCCTGTCAAGGCAACCATTGAAGGTAGAATAAGAACCAGCAGAAGTGATAACCATAAACGACGTGGCGATTTTTTGGATGCCTTTTGGGGTGATTTACTGCTCACTATTTAACACTTTAAGTGATGCTTCAGATAAAAAATATTCGGGGTTCACCCGTGTTTTATTCAGGCTGACACTCCAATGAAGATGAGGCCCAGTCGCACGTCCCGTTTGGCCAATTGTTCCCATCACAGCGCCCCGTTCAATCACTTGATTTTCCTGCACATCAATACGAGCCATGTGGCAATACATCGTAATCAACCCTTGGCCATGGTCAATAAATACAGAGTTGCCATTAAAAAAGAAGTCACCTGTTAGAATAACTTTGCCAGCAGCGGGCGCACGAATCGGTGTTCCTTCGGGGGCAGCAATATCAATTCCACTGTGCGGCCTGCGAGGTTGATTATTGAAAAAGCGCTTCAAACCAAACGGACTGCTGCGTACGGCAGCCACGGGCAAATCGAAATTCAAGTTCATATCAGAAACATCGCTCCATGCTCTATATGCTTGACCCATTCGCTTCTTTTCTCGTCCGATTCTTTCCAGAGATTTTTTATTGGGGCTGACTTTATTTTTGTTTTTTATCGTAATGTATTGAGCTTCGTACTCTTTAGGGTTCACTTTAAAGCGAATGATCTGTTTTTTGCTGTTTTCAGGTTTCACGGCGAGTTGATGCGTTCCTGGCTTCACATTTAAAGGGATTCCGACTACGGCTTGCCAGCCATTATCAGCGCGCGAAACCAATACCCTTCGTTCACGATAATGCACAACAGGCGGCTGCTCTGAAGTCACATCAAGTGGCACAACAGATATGCCACCAGGCACAGGGTTGTTTTGAACCGCATAAACCCATGAGCTCATCCCTAAAAAGCTCGCCATACAAACCAGTAATATAGTGGCTATTTTTTTCATATTTATACCTTTGTCAGTTTTTTTATCACTCAACTATGAGTTCATTTGCAATCAGTTCAGCTTGTTTTAACACCGTTTCTGTAGCCAATTTTTGCATATCGGGTGGGTAGCCATATTGCCTGAGTGTACGCTTAATGATCACTTTAAGTTTAGCTCGCACACTCTCTTTTATTGTCCAGTCTATAGAAGCGTTTTGTCTGACACGCTCTGTAAGCACAACCGCCAGTTCTCGCAATTTATCATGCTGCATCAGTTCTTTTGCACTTTTGTTATCCGCAACGGCGGTATAAAAAGCGTATTCAAAATCGGTTAACCCCAGCTCACTTGCCTCATTGTCCATGCTGACAATCTCTTGACTCAATTGAATCAATTCATCCATCACCTCTGCGGCGGTTAATACTTTGCTGTGATATTTTTGAATCGAATTTCCCAACATTTCCATCAGTGATTTACTTTTAACCAAGTTCTTTCTGGAACGGGATGTTAACTCATCATTAAGCAGTTTTTTCAACACCTCCAAAGCAACATTCTTATGCTCCATGCCTTTGAGTTCCAGCAAAAAATCTTCAGAAAGAATGGAAATGTCGGGTTTCTTAATGCCTGCGGCATCAAACACATCAATCACTTGTTCAGAAACCAACGCTTGATCAATCACTTGCCTTATGGTGGTTTCAATCTCTTCATCGGTTTGCCCCAAGCCTGTCGCATCAAACTTAACCAATCGAGCTTTTACCGCCTGAAAAAAGGCGACTTCATCTTTAACATCCATCGCCTGTTCATGCGGTATGGCAATGGCAAATGCTTTTGAAAGTGCCGTTACCTCATTAATAAAACGTTTTTTACCCTCTTCCAGCCCTAAAACATGATCTTCCGCCGCCAGAATAAGTGACAGTTTTTGGGCGGTGTCCGCAGCAAAATAATCTTCATAAGCAAAGCCACCCCCATCATTAGAGAACATCTGAGCAACAACTTCCAATTTTTCAAGCATTAACTCAACCGCTTGTTCTTGTAAAATAGTAGGGTCGCCTTTTCCGCCCGCATCCGAATAAAAAGACAAGGCTTTTTTAAGGTCTGAAGCAATGCCCAAATAATCGACAATCAACCCACCAGGCTTGTCTTTATAAACCCGATTCACCCGTGCAATTGCCTGCATCAGATTATGCCCTTTCATTGGCTTATCAATATACAACGTATGCAAACTGGGGGCATCAAAGCCTGTTAGCCACATATCCCGTACAATCACCAATTTAAGCGGATCATCAGGGTGTTTCATTCTGTCTGCCAGCATTTTTCTCTGTGCCTTGGTAGTATGGTGTTTGGCTATTTCTGGACCATCCGCTGAGCTGGAAGTCATCACCACCTTAATCACGCCTTTATCTAAATCATCCGAATGCCAATCGGGTTTTATCTTGATAATTTGGGCATACAAATCAGCGGCAATGCGGCGGCTCATGGAGACAACCATGCCTTTGCCGTCAAACACTTCTTGGCGTTGTTCAAAATGGCTGACAATATCCTGAGCAATATTTTTAATGCGATTTTCACTGCCAATTAAGGCCTCTAACTGCGTCCATTTTGCTTTGGCCCTCTGTG
>JAKITI010000018.1 GCA_021648145.1 Gammaproteobacteria bacterium | reverse complement strand
GACACGAAGAACCATTTGTTTTTCAAAGCTGGAAAAAATGCATGATACTGTTATTGGATTATTTATCAATCACGTTGAATTCGGGTTAGACATTTATGACGATTAACAACTTTGAGCCACTACCAACGTACTATATGTCGTACATTCCCGAAGTATTTCAAATAGCATTCGCATCATTTCCGAGGCTTAAATTATGAGTGAAGATTTTTCTAAAGGTAAACGTGGTGCTGTGATAAAAGCTGATCCAACAAAACAGCGAATTACTATTCGGCTTGATGCTAATGTTATTAAGCACTTTAAGTATTTAGTGCATGAAACTGGCGGTGGAAACTATCAAACATTGATTAACGATGCTTTGCAAGAGCATATCAAAGCACATGATCGAGAGCTTGAAGAGACGTTGCGTAAAGTCATTCGTGAAGAATTACTTAAAGCAGGTTAACGACACAAGTTAGCCCTGAATTCAAGCCATAAGTGCAGGAGCAAGTAAACTCTAGTTTTCTTTTCTGCTGCTGGCGAAAGGCTGATTTTGTGTTATATTATTTAAAGGTACTATCTGGTAATAATAGAGCCTGAATTCAAGTCATAAGTGCATAACCGATTAAATCATTTTCGCTGATGCCGGTGAGTTCTTCAAAAACTTCATAGGGAGTTTTATACCCCAAACACTTCTTGGGGCGACTATTTAGTTTGTGAACCGCGTCCAAAATTTGGCTATTGCACGATCTCGAACAGCGCACTGGATTATGCGAAAAGCGATACGCGATTACGTTGAGCGTGAAGAAAAGCGAGAGACCTTCAAGCAGGATGCCTACGTGCCTGGGAAACGTACCAGGAAAACGGGCTGCACCTGACGCTCGAAGAGGCGGACGTTTGGTTGGCTAAGCTTGAAACAGGCGAGGACGCGGAGCGACCTAAGTGCCACGTCTGATCTGGACGCCGCCAGAAAGAAGCGGGATACAATACAAATAACGACACTTACATATCAAAAACTCACATCAAACCTAAAATGAAATCCTGAATCTTGTAGGCTATCTTCTTTACCTACATCAATATTTTTTAACGCATGTCCCCAATATAACTGGCTGTGCAAATATTGATTCGGATTCCAGCGTAATCCAAGCCCTATGCTGGAGATATCCTTTAACTCCTGTCTGGGTTTTAAAACATTTTCACCCCAGCCAATATCGTAAAAAGCAGCGATCTGTAGTTTTTGATTTGCAACGGGGATGCGCAGTTCCACAGAGCCGATCCAGCCTTTATCCCTGACCATAAGGTTTTCCCGATAACCCCGCACACTTGATGCTCCTCCGATTCCGAACTGCTCCAGTGGTAGCAGTGAATCTTTGGTAAATTGAAAATCACTGCGTACTACCAGTTGAGTATTATGCTTCGAGATGCGTTGCACCCACTGAAGCTGCCCCAGCCATGCAGTGAACTTTCCATCGGGAATGTTACTTTCATTAACCGTTGCGCCGAGTGCATTCAGTCCAAAACTCACTTTGGAGCGTATCGCCAAAACTCGATTACTCTTTCGGCTGACCCACTCTTGATTCAGACGCAGCACCGTCACGGTGGTTTCACCATCCTCCGAACCGACAGAGGGATAAGGTTGTTCGTCTTCCAAAAAAACGGTTTTACTATTGCGCCGATCTAATGCAAGCGAGCTGGTAAAGTGGCCTTTTAACGTACGCCAGAATGGATGGGACAGGCTGATGCCCCAATTTTCTGTTTTGCTTTTAATATTGATTGCATCAAAAGGTTCTTCGATAATCAATGAATCACTACGGCTCCCAGACAGGCCGAGGCGTGTATCCTGTCGATTCAGGGGCAGGGTATAATTCAGGCCGATATCGTCTAAACCTTCGGTCATTCCATATTGCAATGTGATCGCATCGCCATAACCTGAAATATTCAGATGCGAAGCCCATAGTTCACCGCGTAACTCACCTACACTGGGCGAACGCCGATTATTAAATGAAAATCCAAATTCATAAGGGCGGCGTTCATCAACAATGACTTCAAGGATACTTTCACCGCGTTCTATTCCAGGCTTTAAGTGTGCATTGATGCGGTTGATTAAACGATCCTGATGCAGCAGTTGTATTTTTTCCTGCAGCTCTGGAAGGTGTAAGGGTTTGTTGTCGGGTAGAGTTAAACGGCTCTGAACATAGCTTTTGCGTAAACGTTTGTTGCCGCTGATTTTGGTTTCATTCAGAGTGCCTTCAATGATGCTTATTTCTATTACTCCATTCAAAATATCTTGATCATTAATAATGGCTCCAGAATTTATATAGCCTTGATCAATATAATAAAGCGTCAGTCTGCGGCGCAGCTCTTGCAATTCATCAGTGGTGATTTTACGTCCTTCATAATAGCCAGTGATATGTCTCAATTGCTGGTCTGAAAACACGGTATTACCAATTAAACGAATTTGTTTGGCGGTGACACTTTCTTGCGTAGCAAGGGATTGGTTGGAATCTTTGGGGGTTGGCGGCAGAGCAATATTTGCTTGAGGTTTGGGGGCTATTTGATACTCAGGTAAAGGGGGTAAATCACCACCCGGTTTTTCTGGAACAAAGTTAAAATCAGATTGCGCGATCACAGTCGAGCTGACAATTAAGCCACTAGTTAATAGCCCGATATTCAAACACAGTTGAATAAAATTGTTGGAAAAAATCTTCATTTATTATAATCACATAGCTGTTTTTTATTGACTCCCTTCCTTAGGATTTCAAATGAACTTGCATTATAGGGTAATTCAAGGTTTTAATGTTATTTCTTGAATAACCACACTATGTTGAGGAAGGAAGGTATGGCTGAAAGTAACCCACTTTTTTCAGAGATTTCATCGGAAGATATCTCTTTCATAGCAAGTTACGGAAAAACACACAGCTATCGCAAGAACAGCATCATCATGAATAAAGGTGATGAAAGTGATTGTTTATACATCGTTCAGCAGGGGCGAGTGAAGGTGTATATCAGTGATGAATATGGTGCCGAAATCATTCTGCGCTACGAAGGGGCAGGGGAATATTTTGGTGAGTTGGCTCTTGTTGACGAAGCACCACGTTCAGCAACAGTTGAAACCATTGAAGACTCCAGATTAACCTATGTTTCCAAAGCTAGCTTTGAAGAGTGTCTGCATGATAGACCCGAAATTGCGGTCAAACTCATTCGGGCGATGAGCCAACGGATTCGTAATTTGACTGAAGAGTTATCAGATTGTGCGTTAAAAACTGTTTACCAGCGGATACGTACAAAGCTTACTAAAATGTCAGTCGAGCAAGATGGAGTGCAGGTGATTTCACAGCGTCTGACTCATCAGGAGATTGCAAATTTGGTGGGTTCTAGTCGTGAAATGGTTAGCCGGTTAATGAAAAAGCTGCAAGATGATGGATATATTTCAGTACAAAAAAAACAGATATCTATTATTAAAAATTTGCCACGCAATATGCCAAGTTAAAATGATACAGTTTTGTATTAGCTGATTACGTTATTGGGGTATAGTTACTCTTCAAGAACAGGGTTCCATACACGGTGTAATCCGAGGTTTTTAAAATCTTTAATGTTTGCGGTTGCTAATTCAGTTACTCCGTGATGTTTTAGGGTCAAAGCCAAACGGACATCGAATATTTTTCTTCTTGGAAAAGAGGGACTGCTCGCTTTTTCCCATACTGATTCCATTACTGGAGCGTTTTCAATAATTCGCCATTTAGGGTTTTGTCGGTAGATGTTGCATATTTCCACGGCCTGGGTTGAGGAGAGTGGCTTTTTAAATATAGATGGATTACGAAGCAGCACATAGAGCTCTACAAGAACCAATTCGCATAAAACAACGTCATCTCGATCACCACATTCCAGCACAAAGTTGTATGCTGCCAGATGTTCACGACAATCCAGATTTTGTGCATACAGGAAAATATTAGTATCTAAAGAAATCATTTATTCTTAGTTTGATGTGTTGGCGTATTTGCTAATTCACGCCACTCATCAGATGAAGTTAAAAAATTACCAAGATGCTGGGGAGTTGGAGGAGACCATTTCTGCTTGGAATGCAGTGGTGGGTAAACATGCGCCATATACTCAATACCTCGTCGCATGACTTCTGCCAAAGAGAGCTCACGCTCGCGTGCAATACGTTTTGCTTCTTTATAAAGCTCATCAGGTAATTGAACTTGAGTTTTTATCATGATGGCAAATTACCATGCCATCATTATGGTCGTCAAGTTTGGTCAGGCACAACTCTACAATTTATAAAAAAGGCTTGGGGATCGTCCCAAGCCTTTGTGGTTCTGGATTTTGCTGTTTTCAAAATCCGTATGCATTTCCTGGAATGAACGCGTCACCGGGAATGAACGTGTCACCGGGAATGAACGTGTCACCGGGAATGAACTGATCGCCAGGAACGAATTCATCACCGGGAATAATCAAATCATCCCAGGGACGTGGATCAATCACTGGATTCACTAAATCATCAATTGGGTCACAAAACCTTGGATCACAGAAACACCCAGGTGCTCTAGGGTTAAGATCACATAAATTAATACATCCGGGAGCATGAGGGTAGATTTCACACCAATCTACATCAATCACTGTGGATTCACCAAACAAATCATCAATCGTCTTACATTCGGGGGCATTAGGGAAGAGATCACAAGTCTCTCGACCACCAAATAGATCTGATACATCACCTAGTAAATTATCATTATCTAGTCCTGAGATCGCTGGACAGCTATCACTATAGTTAAGTTTTAGCGAAGCATTGCTTATAAGCGCATCATCGTAGTAGCGCATATAAACCGCTCCTAGAGGAAAGCTTTTTAAGCTATTGTTAATATCCTCTGCTGAATAACGATCAAGAAGGTCAAACTGTATATCTTGTGTCAAGCTGGTATCAGACCAATTTTTGCGGAAGGGCAAACCCTTTCCAATAGGTTTTAAACCAACAATTCCTATCACATCGCCTCTCATGCCATTGTGTGTTCCGGGGTGCATTGTTAAAGACAGCGTGGCAGAACAGAGTGTTTTCTTGGCTTTCAGAAATTTTCGCATTTCTTTACTACTGCCAAAGTTGTTTCTAAAATCAAGCTCCCAATGAGTTATTTCATTATTACCATCGCCAATTTTTCTGCCTTCTTCATTAGAATTTATATAATTATCCGTGATAAAGAAGTCGCCATTGACGATGCTGCCTGGTCCTGTTTGCATAGCAGGGAATTGATCGCCTGTTGCAGTCGCAGTAATTGTTATTGCACTAGCCGTGCTGATTGATGCGAATAACGTTAATGATAATAATGTAGTGATGATTCCGTGCTTTTTCATTTTGAGTTTCCTTTCATGTTGTTTTTGCTGATTCATGATTATGTCTTCTTAATTTATTTGTTCACCGTTAGGTGGATGCAGCAATGTACTGCCAGACTATTGTTGCTGGTTAACGGAATTTTTTTAAGTGATAATTGTTACCAGATGATTGTGAAAATTCACCAACACCCTAAGCAAGAGATATAGTATTGACTGGATGACTTTTTACCCGCTAATCCCGACGATCATTCACGTCTTGAAATGTGGCTACCCATTAAAACCTGCATAGAAATTACCAGTGCTCGTTCTGGTTCCCATGCTCCCGCGTGGGAACGAGAAAAGACCATCCGTCCGCATAAATTTTACGCAGAATGGATGGTCTCAAGCCGTTATTTAGAACTTATGTTTAATAACATTACTATTACGACGAGATGTAGATGGAAGAAGTGGTTTAACACTTACCTTGGCATACACTTCATCAGTGCGATTGAAAATGTAATCATCCTCATCCAGAATATCATCACTAATAGTTACAGTTCTTGACCGATTAACAACACCATTTTGTTCAACGAGAAAAGATGAGGTGGGGAAAGTATAGAGATAATCATCAGGATTTGGATTTGCGTCATCACCCCAAAGCTGTATTTCCTCCCGAAAGCGTAAGCATTTCATATTGCGCTCTACGCAGGTTAGATATACTTTGTAAGACACTTTCACCTTTGCTGTTTTAGTTTGATGGTTGTGATTGAGTAACTCTAGTTTTATACTGCTAATTGAAGCCATTTTTCTATCCTCTATGTATTTAACGATTAATTATTAACCTGTTATTTTCAGGCTTTAGTGCAAGGCATCTAAAAAGAGAGGGAAAATTTATCCGTTTATTAATTAGTTGCCTTGAAAAACAATTGTGCCAAATACAATCACAACTGGCTGTGATTTTGGATACTGATAAAACGTGAAAAATCACAATGAGAGTAAGAGGATACGTATAAAGCTTACTAGAATGTCAGGTGTTGTTGACATCAGTAAAACAGGATGGAAAGCAGGTTATTCTACAGCGTATGATTCATCAACCTAACTGTGTAATTCAAGTTTTAACCTATCTGGAAAGTGTATTTCTAGTTGAGAAATAATTAAAGCTCAACTTTGGGGTTGGCACAGTCTATTTTTGTCCGTGTTTTTCTATGTGAACAATACACCGACAAACCCTCGCCCAAAAACTGAGCGAGGATGTGTTATTCACCTGTGATTATTTGTGGCAAAAAACATTCAGGTGGAATGGACGATCTGCGGGAATTCCATCAGTATTATTGGCATGAATATACACACCATTAGGGTTTATATTAGCTCCGGTTGCACTTATTACACCCGGTTGAGGAACACCTACACTCCCAGTATTACCGAGTGAGACAACGTAAGTACAATTTCGGACATTCCGGTTAAAAGTGACGATGTAACCTCCAACAAAAGCCTGGTCTGGAACTGAGCTTTTTACGCCGCTTCCTCGCACTAGCTTGCCGCTAGCACTTACAACGGCTGAGAGGTGCGCTACTCCAAGATCAGGAACCTTTGCCTTTGAAGTAAAAGATGAAATGGATAATTTGTTATTACCTTCATTGGGAACCGCAGCTGAGGCGGTAGAAATGCCAGATATCATTGCTGCGACGACTAAGGTGGATTTTAAAGTATTTTTTATTACTTTTTTCATTGTTTTTCCCTCATTGATATTAAAAATATAATGTGAAAATCTATTTTTCACAGGAACATGATAGTCTTTCTATTGGTCAGTTTTATATGGAGTAATGCACATGTTATTTGTGAATTATTACCTTACTGTTGTCTAATTTAACCTTGCGTTAAGCAATGAATTTCAATCAGCTAAGATGAAAGTTAAAGTGCTATGATAAAAGCATGAAATTTCTCAAATACTTTGTCATGTTTCTAATGTTAAAGCGGAATGAGAGGGGGAGTGCTACTGTTGGGGGACACTATTTTAGTTTCTATTTATGGAGTGAAAAAAGGCTTCATGCGTCGCTTGCATGCAGCCTTTTCTGTCTTCAAGTTACTTTTTGATGAAAGTGATTTTTTCACCTTCAATAACAGCTTCAACTGAGTCCCCAGGCAAAAAATTTCCTGATAAAATTTCTTGTGCCAACGGGTTTTCAATCATCTGCTGAATCGTGCGTTTGAGTGGTCGTGCACCATAAATAGGGTCGTAACCACTTTCACCTAGCAGATCAAGCACTTCTTCTGTGAGTTTGAGTGTGATGTCACGTTCATGCAAACGTTGGCTGATAGCGTTGGTATGGATTACTGCAATCGCCCGAATTTGCTCCCTTGCCAGTGGGTGAAATACCACCATGTCATCAATACGATTGATGAATTCAGGTCTGAAATGCTGGCTTACAATTTCCATCACAGCATCTTTCATCTTATCGTAATTTTCTTCGCCTGCCATTTCCTGAATGATTTCAGAGCCCAGGTTTGAAGTCATGATAATGACGGTGTTTCTAAAATCGACGGTACGGCCGTGGCCATCTGTAAGGCGGCCATCATCTAATACTTGTAGTAAAATATTAAAAACATCAGGGTGCGCTTTTTCAACTTCATCCAGTAAAATGACAGAGTAGGGTTTACGGCGTACAGCTTCTGTCAGATAGCCACCCTCTTCATATCCAACATACCCGGGAGGTGCGCCGACAAGCCTTGCGACCGAATGTTTTTCCATAAATTCGGACATATCAATGCGAATCATTGCATCTTCCGTATCAAACAAAAACTCAGCCAGTGCTTTGGTCAGCTCTGTTTTACCGACTCCGGTAGGGCCGAGGAAGAGGAATGAGCCATTGGGCTTGTCTGGATCAGAAAGCCCTGCACGGGAACGACGAATGGCGTTTGACACTGCTGTAAGTGCTTCAGTCTGGCCAATCAATCGGTGTTGAATAATGCTTTCCATTTGCAGCAACTTTTCACGTTCACCTTCCAGCATTTTGGTGACAGGAATTCCTGTCCATTTTGAGATGACTTCAGCAATCTCTTCTTCCGTGACTTTATTGCGCAGCAGCGTCATGTCCATCATTTCAGCCTGGCCCGCCATATCGAGCTGTTTTTCAAGCTCTGGGATGAGGCCGTACTGAAGTTCTGACATGCGTGTTAAATCGCCAGCACGGTTGGCTGTTTCCAGTTCAATACGCGCATGATCAAGTTTTTCTTTAATCTGTTGCGTACCTTGAAGCGCTGCTTTTTCGGCTTTCCATATCTCTTCCAGATCAGAAAATTCACGTTCGATTTCATTAATTTCTGTTTGTAAGATGGCCAGTCGTTTCTGAGAGGCTTCATCGCTCTCTTTGGCGAGGGCTTCACGTTCGATTTTAAGTTGAATCAAACGACGTTCCAGTCGATCCATCTCTTCGGGTTTGGAGTCAATTTCCATGCGAATGCGGCTGGCAGCTTCATCAATCAGATCAATGGCTTTATCGGGCATTTGACGATCAGTGATGTAACGGTTTGAGAGTGTTGCCGCAGCGACAATGGCGGGGTCTGTAATATCAACACCATGATGCACTTCATATTTTTCTTTAAGCCCGCGCAAAATAGCAATAGTGTCTTCAACAGAAGGTTCTTCAACCAGTATTTTTTGGAAACGACGTTCCAGTGCAGCATCTTTTTCAATATATTTGCGGTATTCATCTAATGTGGTGGCTCCAACACAGTGCAGTTCACCACGAGCCAAGGCGGGTTTGAGCATGTTACCTGCATCCATAGCGCCTTCCGCTTTACCAGCTCCGACCATTGTATGCAGTTCGTCAATAAATAGAATGATTTGGCCTTCTTGTTTGGCAAGGTCATTTAAAACGGCTTTTAAACGCTCTTCAAATTCACCTCTGAATTTTGCACCGGCAATTAATGCTCCTAAATCAAGTGACAGCAAGCGCTTGTTTTTCATCCCTTCAGGCACTTCACTATTCACGATACGTTGCGCTAACCCTTCGGCAATGGCCGTTTTACCCACGCCAGGTTCACCAATGAGTACGGGGTTGTTTTTCGTGCGACGTTGCAGCACTTGAATGGTGCGACGAATTTCATCGTCACGTCCAATGACGGGGTCTAATTTACCTTGTTCGGCACGTTCGGTGAGGTCAATTGTATATTTTTCCAGTGCCTGACGTTGCTCTTCTGCATTGGGGTCTGTCACTTTTTCTCCATTGCGTAGCTCTTCAATTGATTTTTTGAGTATTGATTTAGTGCCGCCGGCCTTGCGCAATAGCGTGCCGAGTGTGTCTTTGTCATCCACAGCGGCGAGAACAAACATTTCACTGGAAATATATTGGTCTTTGTGTTGCTGGGATAGTTTGTCGGTGACATTTAAAAGTCGCCCTAAACTATTGGATACTTGTACGTCACCCTCTGCTCCTTCAACGGTGGGTAGGCGATCCAGTGCATGGCCTAACTCAGAGCGTAACCCGTTGACATCCACTTCAGCTTTGCCGATTAAGTGGCGTGTGCTGCCGCCTTGCTGATCAAGCAGAGCGATCATTAAATGGATGGGTTCAATGAATTGATGATCTTTGCCGACAGCCAAGCTTTGTGCGTCAGCCAGAGCTTGTTGAAATTTACTGGTTAGTTTATCCATTCTCATTAAGATATTTCCCCATATATTTTGATGTTGATAATTAATATATGGGGGCGAGAGGTGGAATTTCAATCAGATGAAGTAGGGTATGGGTAAAGCTGGTCTAGCGGTACGCTTAGTCCGGCTGATTTGACAATGCGGGCATGGTGGCGGCGGAATTCGCGAGCATTCGTCAGCCCGCAAGAGTGTGCCAATACGTCCACTTCATGGTTGAGCCAGTGTGCATAGTTGGCTGCGCGGGTGGCTTTATCTGCAACAACCAATCCTTTTTGCAATCGTTTGTTGTGCGTGGTTATTCCGGTGGGGCAGGTATCTTGGTGGCATTGCATGGCTTGAATGCAACCGAGAGAGAACATGAAACCTCGGGCAGAGACAGTGAAGTCAGCACCCATGCAAAGTGCCCATGCGACCTTGGCTGAAGTAATAAGTTTACCTGAAGCAATAATACGGACTTGATCACGCAGGTCTGATTCAATCAGTGTGTCTACCAGAATAGGTAATGATTCATCAAGCGGTAATCCTACGTGATCCAACAGGACTTGAGGGGCGGCTCCAGAACCACCATTTCCACCATCGACTGTGATGAAGTCGGGTGCATAATCCCGCCCTTTTTTTAATACGGCATCAAAAAAATCTTCCAGGTAAATTTTAGAGGAGATTACTGTTTTAAAGCCGACAGGTTTCCCTGTTATATCTCGAATGCGCTGAATCATGTCAATCAGATCATTCGCCGACTGAATATCTATATGACGGTTAGGGCTGCTGGATGTTTTTCCTGCGGGAATACCGCGAATTTCAGCGACCTCTTCAGTGACTTTGGTGGCTGGAACGACACCACCCCGTCCGGGTTTGGCACCTTGTGATAGTTTGATTTCAAAAGCACGTACATGTTGGGCGACCTCTTTAAGTTTACGGTCGCAAAGCAATCCATTTTCATCGCTGACACCATATTTTGCCGTACCCACCTGAAAAATAAGATCGCAATCACCTTCTTGGTGGTGATTAGAGAGCCCTCCTTCACCTGTATTGAGCCAGACCTTTGATTTTGCAGCCCCTTTTGATAATGCTCTGATGGCTGGAGCCGAGAGTGCGCCATAACTCATACCTGAGATATTGGCGATATGTTGAGCTGTAAAAGGTGTGTCACACTGCTCACCAATCACAAGAGGTGGGGAGGGAAGGCACTCTTTTTCGAGTTTAGGGTAAAGTGAGTTTACAAAAATAATGGATCCTGGCTCTCGCTGGTCGTTCGTTGAGCCAAAGCCGATCAGGCCACCGAGCCCTTTGGATGTACGGTAAACCCAATTGCGTGTGGCACGATTGAATGGCATCTCTTCACGATCATTAGCGAAAAAATATTGTCGGAAGTATTCGCCTTGTCGCTCCAGAAAATAACGTAAACGTCCAATCACAGGATAGTTGCGCCGAACAGCATGCTTCTTTTGAAAAACATCTTGAACAAACATAATAAATAACACAAGCATCACAATGCCAGCGAGCCACCCCATAATTGTGATAATTGTTTGAATGCCCAAAGTTTTCACCTGCCTGGTTATTTTGATTGTTTTGTAGTTTAATTTATTTATCGGTTAAATGGGGTGCTTAATAAATTGCATAATTGTGTTGGCTCAACTAGAATGCCGCGTCCGTGCATTTTTCACGGGTATTTTTAGTTGTTCTCCTTGCTTTATCACTGATTTATTTGCAGTGGGAAGCTTATATAACCGAAGGGAGTTAGTGTGAGACATTATGAAATCGTGTTTCTGGTCCATCCTGATCAGAGTGAACAAGTACCTTCTATGATTGAACGTTATCGTTCGAGTGTCGAAACCCGTGGTGGAAGTATTCACCGTTTGGAAGACTGGGGTCGTCGTCAACTTGCTTACCCAATCAATAAGCTTCATAAAGCACATTATGTGTTGATGAATATTGAGTGTGATCAAGAGGCTTTAGACGAAATCAACAGTGCATTTCGATTTAATGATGCAGTGATTCGTAATTTGATCATCAATTGCAAAAAAGCGATTACTGAACCTTCAGCGATGCTTAAAGCGAATGAAGAGCGCAATGAGCGGCCGTTTCGTCCGCAAAGGCCTGTGGCAGCTCCTGATAAAGAGACTAAGGTTTCAGAAGAAACCCCTGAATCAGATTCAAGTTCAAAAGCTACAAGCGAATCAGAGTCGTAAAATAAACATTCATTAAGTTAAATATTTAGGGGAAGAGATATGGCACGTTTTTTTCGTCGTAGAAGGTTTTGCCGTTTTACACAAGACGGTATTACTGAAATTGATTATAAAGATATTAATCTTTTAAAACCTTCAGTTTCAGAAACTGGCAAGATTGTTCCAAGTCGCATTACCGGAACTAAAGCCCGTTATCAGCGACAATTGGCGAAAGCAGTTCGTCGAGCTCGCTTTATTGCATTGCTGCCTTATTGTGATGCACATAAAGGTTAACTCTTGACGTAAAAGTCTAGGTGTTAGCAGATTTTTTAAATTAAGAATTAAATAACCTGCGAAAATGCGTGCGCTTGCAAATTACATATTAAAGGGGCGCTGGTCAGCAACATTAGTTGTAGTGACGGCTGCAGTTTTGTCATTCATTTTGCCGTTACTGAGTTGCATTAGCTCAGCAGCAGTTGCGTTAGTTACATTGCGGCACGGTGCCAGAGAAGGGGGTTTGATTATCCTTTTTTCTACAGCTGCCTTTGTCGTTATTGCAGGCGTTATGCCGCAAAGTGGAATGAGTGCGTTGGTGGTTGCAGGCGTGCTATTTTCAGTTTTATGGTTACCTGTGTGGCTGTTATCAATTGTATTGCGATGGAGTGTTTCATTGCCGGTCGCACTCAGTGTTGCTGGTGTCATTGGTGGCGTTGTTGTGATTGCAATGCATATTGCGGTAGGCGATGTCTATGGTTGGTGGCGTGACATCCTTGATTCGGGTTTAAGGCCTTTGCTGGAGCAGTCAGGGGTGCCACTCAAATCGGGTCAGGTCGCACAAACGTTTGATATATTGGCGCGTTCGATGACGGGTGTGATCGGAAGCGCTTTGGTTATTAGTACGATGATTGCACTATTTATAGGGCGTTGGTGGCAGTCATTGCTGTTTAATGAAGGTGGTTTTCGACGTGAATTTCATGCAATGCGTTTAGATAAACGTATCGCGTACGGTGCTGTAGCGTTGATAGGTATTGCCATTTTTATTGATGATGGCGCGGGTTCAATGACGCAGGATTTGATTATTGTTGTGATGACACTGTTCATGATTCATGGCTTGAGTTTACTGCATGGTGTGGTTGCAGCTAAAGGTCTGAGTGGTGGTTGGCTAGCGGCGGTATATATAATGCTGCTGATTTTTCCGCAATTGATCTTTACGTTATCAGTTGCAGGGTTGCTGGATAGCCAGCTCGATTTACGCTCAAAAATCAAAGCATAATGGGAAATGAGCATGTAACTGTTCAGGGGTGAGCTGAATAGTTACTTTTATTTTGATAAATATTTGATACGAGGTGTTGCAAAATGGAAGTAATTTTGCTGGAAAAAGTACAAAAACTAGGTGATTTAGGTGATTGCGTTTCTGTGAAACCTGGCTATGCCAGAAATTTCCTGATTCCTCAAGGTAAAGCATTGCCAGGAACGGCTGCAAATATGGCCGTTTTTGAAGAGCGTCGTGCATCGCTGGAAGCGGCAGCTAAAGAAGCGAGTGATAAGGCTGATGTGCGTTCTAATGCATTAAAAGAGCTGGAAATTGTGACTATTGCTGCTAAAGCGGGGGTGGGTAGTAAATTATTTGGCTCTGTTGGTGCAAACGATATTGCTGAAGCTTTGACTCAGGCGGGCATCTCAGTTGAAAAAAGTGAAGTGCGTTTGCCAGAAGGGCCTTTGCATGAATTGGGCGAGTTTGATGTTTCAATTCATCTTGCTGCAGATTTGAATAAAGTCATTAAAGTCAGAATTATTTCTGATGAAGAGTAAGTTACTTCCCGACCGTTCCTAAGTTTGAAACGCTATGCTCAGCAAGGCCATAATTTTACTATTCATGGTGTTGTTGAGTATGTCATCGGTTGATAGGGTGTGTTGTTCGAGTGTTTTGGGCGTATAAATAAAATATGAACTCTGAGTATTCTGATCCCGCAACTGAAGCATTAAAAGTTCCACCACACTCTATAGAGGCGGAACAATCAGTGCTTGGCGGCCTGATGCTTGAGAACAGTCGCTGGGATCAAGTGGCTGACCTGTTGATTGATCAGGATTTTTATCGTCAGGATCATCGTTTGATCTTTAGCTGTATTGCTAGCCTTAGTGAATCCAACACCCCTTTTGATGTTATTACCATTTCTGAACGCCTTGAAAGTTTAGGTGAAATTGAAGAGGCGGGGGGGCTATCTTATTTAGGTTCTTTGGTAAAAAACACGCCGAGTGCAGCGAATATTAAGGCATATGCAGATATCGTTCGTGAGCGCTCAATTCTGCGGCAACTGATTCGAGTTGCGACAGATATTGGTGACAGTGCTTTCAATACTGAAGGACGAAGTTATAGCGAGCTGCTGGATAATGCCGAAAAACTGGTTTTTGAGATTGCCGACCAAGGCAATCGTGGCGGACGTGGTTTCGTTGCGATCAAAGATCTATTAGTTAAAGCAGTCGATCGTATTGACTTGTTGTTTCAACAAGATAACCCAATTACAGGAATTTCATCAGGATTTGCTGATTTTGATGAGATGACTTCAGGTTTGCAGCCTTCTGATTTGGTGATAGTTGCTGGCAGGCCATCCATGGGTAAAACAACATTCGCAGTCAATCTGGCTGAGAATGCTGCAATCAAGCACAATATTCCTGTCGCTATTTTCAGTATGGAAATGCCAGGTGAGCAGTTGGCGATGCGTATGATGTCTTCTTTGGGACGCATTGATCAGCATAAAATTCGCTCTGGAAAGTTGGAAGATGACGATTGGCCACGTTTAACATCTGCTGTTGGTATGTTGGCCGAAGTTCCAATTTTTATTGATGATAGTCCTGCGTTAACTCCCACTGAATTACGAGCCAAAGCGCGTCGTTTAAAGCGTGAACATAATCTCGGGATGATTGTGATTGACTATCTTCAGTTGATGCAGGTGAATGGCAAGTCAGATAATCGTACAGCAGAAATATCTGAAATTTCTCGCTCATTGAAAGGTTTGGCCAAAGAGCTGAATGTTCCTGTGATTGCACTGTCGCAATTGAATCGCAGTCTGGAGCAGCGACCCAATAAGCGTCCTATCATGTCAGACCTACGTGAGTCGGGTGCGATTGAGCAGGATGCAGATGTGATTGTCTTTATTTATCGTGATGAAGTTTATAATGATGATAGCCCTGACAAAGGGACGGCTGAAATTATTATCGGCAAACAGCGTAATGGGCCTATAGGCAAAATAAGGCTCACTTTTCTTGGGAAATATACTCGCTTTGAAAATTTTGTTCCCGACTCATATAGCGGTGAGGATTACGCGTGACGCGTGCAGTTCAAGCACGTATTAATCTTTCAGCGCTCCGTTCAAATTTATCTCGTGTTCGTGAGGCGGCTCCTGAGTGTAAAATCATGGCTATTGTTAAGGCGAATGCTTATGGGCATGGGGCTCTGCATGTTGCACAGACCTTAACGGAAGCTGATAGTTTTGGTGTTGCTTCAGTTGAAGAAGCACTGGTACTTCGAAATGAAGGCATTGTTCACCCTATTGTATTGCTCGAAGGTTTTTTTGATGCAGATGAGCTGTCTGTTATCGCTCAAGAGAAATTTGAAGTTGTGATTCATCATGTTTCACAGTTAAAAATCCTTGAAACTGTGAACCTGAAAACCCCTGTGACTGTTTGGTTGAAAATGGATTCTGGAATGCATCGTCTGGGTTTTCCGCCGGAACGGCTTCAATCCACCTGGATGCGATTGGCTCAATGTAAAAATGTAAATGATAATACTCGATTGATGACTCACCTTGCCTGTGCTGATGACCCGTCAAGTACCGTAACAATTCAGCAATTAGAGTTGTTTAACTTAATAAGTAAAAGCATTAAAGCCGAAAAAAGTATTGCTAACTCTGCTGGCATACTCGGGTGGCCATCCACACATATGGATTGGGTGAGGCCTGGCATCATGCTGTATGGTGCGTCGCCTTTACTGAATAAGAGTGCGAACCAGTTGGGTTTAAAACCTGTTATGACATTGTGCTCACGCCTCATCGCGGTGAATCAATACAAAAAAGGGGAGAGTATTGGTTATGGCTCTGCGTGGTCTTGCCCTGAAAATATGCAAATTGGAGTGGTCGCCGTTGGGTACGGGGATGGTTACCCCCGTCATGCTGCTGTTGGCACCCCCGTTTTAGTGAATGGTTGCCAAGCCAGATTGGTTGGTCGTGTTTCGATGGACATGATAATGATTGATTTGCGTTCCATCAAAAGTGCCAAGGTCGGTGACCTTGTGGTACTTTGGGGCGATGGCCTGCCTGTAGATGAAATTGCAGAGAGTGCTGAAACGATTTCATATGAATTGCTCTGTGGGATTTCTCCACGAGTACCGTTAAAAATAGTGGACGAGGTAAAGCATTAGTGTTTTAATAAACTCAGAAGCAAAGGAATTTAAGGCTTCTTGTTTGTAGTGATGCAGTTAGATAATGTGTTTCAGAAGGATGTTGAATTTGCCTGATTTCAAGCGACTAAAATATCGTATACCACACTACACCCGATCTGTGTTGGTAAGGGGGTGTTGTGGTTTTAATTTATCGTTCGCTCTTTCTTGTCATTGCATCTGTCTTAATAATACTTCAACTTTTCGGTTGAGTCTCTTTATATTAGTTCACTTTTTAAAATTTATTAATCAATGCTTTAAAGTATTTTGTTCGGGTAGTTTCTTTGCCCAAATTAACAGGAGATTGTTATGAAAATACCGCTTCAAGTTACTTCTCGTAATATTTCTTTATCAAAAGCCGCAGATAATACAATTCGTAGTAAAATGGCCAAGCTCGAAGTTTTTTACGATAAAATTATGGGGTGTCGAATTTTGGTAGAAAAGCCACATCGTCACCACCAAAATGGTGTGTTGCATAATGTGCGCATTGATATGACTGTGCCAGGAGCGGAGCTTGTGGTTAAGAGAGAGTCACACGAAGATTTGCAAATTGCTATCAGGGATGCTTTTGATGCGGTGCGCAGACAATTGCAGTCTTACGTCGATAAGCAGCGCCAGAATAAAAGAATACCTGAGCATTTAATTACAGGCGAAGATGTTATGCCAGGATACCCTGCTTAGGAACGGTCGCGAAATAATTCTTTAAAGTTAACGTATACGCTTTACTGATCGCATTGGTCAGTAAAGCGTTTTTTGTTTGCAGTTCCTAAGCATATTGTGGTATAAATCGCGCCCGTGCAAAAACTTTTTATAAGGCACGAACTACACACATGCATCGACACATAACTCAGGGTGCTTTTGATCTACGTGATAGATCAGAGGTTGGGTTTATGGGGTGCGTGGAGGCTTAACCCTTTTAAAATTTGGAGTAATTATGTCAGACGTAACAATGCGTTCTATGCTGGAGTGTGGGGTACACTTTGGTCATCAAACCCGTTTTTGGAACCCTAAAATGGCTCCCTACATTTTTGGTGAGCGTTCTAAAATTCACATTATCAATCTGGAAAAAACACTGCCATTGTATAAAGATGCAGCCAATTTTCTCGGGAAAATTTCTGCAAAGCGTGGAAAGGTTTTATTTGTTGGTACAAAACGTGCGGCTCAGATTTCCATTAAGGAAGAAGCAATGCGTTGTGATATGCCTTATGTCAACCACCGTTGGTTGGGTGGTATGCTAACCAATTTTCGTACCGTCAAAAAATCAATTAAGCGTTTGAAAGAGCTTGAGGCAATGAGTGACGAAGGCACCATGGAGGCAGTAAATAAAAAAGAGCGCCTTAAAATGTCTCGTGAAATGGAGAAGCTAGAGCGTAGCCTTGGCGGTATCAAAAATATGGCAGCCATGCCTGATGCACTGTTTGTTGTTGATGTAGGTTATGAAAATATTGCAATCAGTGAAGCAAATAAGTTAGGTATTCCTGTTGTTGCTGTTGTTGATACTAATAGTGCGCCTGAAGGGGTGGATTATATTATCCCAGGGAACGATGATGCGATTCGTGCTATTCAGCTTTATGTTGGTGGTATGTCTGACGCGATACTGGATGGGAAAAACGCTTCATCAAATAGCGCAAGTGCAGGTGATGAATATGTTGAAGTGAATACATCAAAAAAAGCGAAAGATTGATTAACTCTGTTAACATTCAATAACTAAATATGTTTGCAATAAAAAGCCTTGGAACACAGTAGTGTTTGGAGGCTTTTTTAATCTATATAAAATCTGGTTAAATTAAATTTAAGGTGACATGAAATGGGTATTACTGCTGCATTGGTAAAAGAGCTGCGTGAACGAACAGGCTCAGGCATGATGGAGTGTAAAAAAACACTTGTTGAAACCAATGGAGATATTGAGGCAGCAATTGAGTTAATGCGTAAAACAGGTATGGCCAAAGCGGATAAAAAGGCGGGTCGCACTGCTGCCGAAGGTTGCATTATCATGAGGTCAACTGATGATGATAAAAGGTCTATCATTATTGAAGTGAACTGCGAAACAGATTTTGTTACAAAGTCTGAAGACTTCATTAGCTTTACGAAGGAACTTTCTGAGCAAGCATTGGCTAATAATCCAGCAGATCTTGATGCATTATTGGTTATGCCTTTAGGTGATTTAACTGTTGATAAGGCGCGTCAGGCTCTTATTGCTAAAATTGGCGAAAATATTAATGTGCGTCGTTACGAGTCTGTATCCACTGAAAACGGTGTGATTGGCCAATATTTGCATGGTGAACGCATTGGTGTATTGGTTAGTCTGGAAAATGGTGGTAATGCCGCATTGGCAAAAGATGTTGCTATGCATATCGCAGCAATCAATCCGACGGCTATTTCAGTCGATGATGTTTCTAGTGATCTGATTGAAAAAGAAAAAGAAATTTTCTCTGCACAGGCTTCTGAAAGTGGCAAGCCTCCTGAAATTATTGAAAAAATGATTGCGGGTCGTATTCGTAAATATCTGGCTGAAATTACCTTGCTGGGTCAGTCATTTGTGAAAAACCCAGATGTTACAGTAGAAAAACTTTTGAAAGAGTCAAATGCAAATGTGACTTCTTTTATTCGTTTTGAAGTGGGCGAAGGCATTGAGAAGAAAGTAGACAATTTTGCGGAAGAAGTAATGGCTCAGGTTAAAGGAGCTTAATTTAATGTCTAACGCTCTGCCTAAACGCATTTTGTTAAAACTCAGTGGTGAAGCGCTGATGGGGGATGGGGATCATGGGATTGACTCTGATGTTGTACGGCGTATTTGCATGGAAGTTTTTGAACTCAGTCAAAAAGGCATTGAAATTGCCATTGTTGTCGGTGGTGGTAATATTTTTCGAGGGAGTGGGTTAGCTGCGGGTGGTTTTGATCGTGTTTCCGCCGACCACATGGGAATGCTCGCAACAGTCATGAATGCGCTGGTATTGCAAGATAAGTTGGAAGCATTAGGTGCTCAGGCACGAGTCATGTCTGCACTTAAAATTAATGAAGTATGTGAAGACTATATTCAACGCCGAGCTGTCAGGCATCTGGAAAAAGGTCGAATCGTAATTTTTGCAGCAGGAACGGGGAATCCTTTTTTTACAACCGACTCTGCTGCGAGTTTACGTGGTATTGAAATCGGGGCAAATATTGTACTTAAAGCCACTAAAGTGGATGGTGTATATTCAGCCGACCCTGTTAAACACAATGATGCCGTATTTTACCCACACCTGACCTATGACGAAGTGATTGAGCAGAAATTGAGTGTGATGGATACAACGGCTGTTGTATTATGTCGTGACCACAATATGCCGTTGCGTATTTTTAACTTGAATACTCCTGGCGCATTATTGCGTGCTGTCACTGGTCGTGACGAGGGGACATTGGTAGAATAGAAGGGAAAAAGCGTAGTGATTAATGATATTAAAAGCGATGCAACAACCCGTATGAATAAAACGGTAGATGCATTAAAAGATAATCTGTCTAAAATTCGAACAGGGCGCGCTCATACTAGCTTGCTGGATAAAATTACAGTTTCGTATTACGGCAATGAAGTGCCACTGAGTCAGGCTGCAACAGTTTCGGTTTCAGATGCACGTACTTTAGCGGTCACACCCTGGGAAAAAACCTTAGTGGCTCCGATTGAAAAGGCAATTATAGATTCAGGGTTAGGTTTAAACCCTTCTTCAACGGGCAATTTGATTCGTATTCCATTGCCGCCATTGACTGAAGAGCGCCGTAAAGAACTCATTAAAGTTGTACGCAGTGAGACAGAATCAATGCGTGTGGCTGTGCGTAATATCCGTCGCGATGCGATTTCGGATATTCGTGAGCTTGAGAAAGAGAAAGAAATCTCTGAAGACGAAGAGCGCAAAGCTCAGGATGATATTCAAAAATTGACCGATAAATTTATTGCGAAAGTGGATGAGGTGCTAAGTATTAAAGAAAAAGAGCTGATGGAAATCTAATTTTTCTTTATGACCGTTCATAAATGAGTAGCTCCGATATGATTGTCCCAAAAAAAATGCCTCGCCATGTTGCAATCATAATGGATGGTAATGGGCGCTGGGCTAAAAAGCGGTTGATGCCTCGTATTGCAGGGCATAGCTCCGGTGCTGAAACAGTACGAAAAATTATTCAATCATGCATTGATAAAAAAATTGAAGTGCTCACCCTTTTTGCCTTTAGTAGTGAAAACTGGAAGCGACCTGAAAAAGAAGTGAGCCGCTTAATGGATCTTTTTTCGATTGTTTTGACGCGTGATACGAAGAAACTCGATAAACAAAATGCTCTCCTCAAAGTGATTGGTGATAGAACTGCATTTTCACCAAAACTTCAGAAAAAAATAGCTGACGCAGAAAATATTACGGAAAACAATAGTGGCTTAACAGTTGCTATTGCTGCTAATTATGGGGGGCGTTGGGATATTTTAAATGCTGCTCGTCAATTGGCGGCGCGTGCAGCAGCAGGCGAAATAAATTCTTCTGATATTGATCAAGAAATGTTTTCATCGGGGCTCGCTCTCCATGAATATCCTGAACCGGATCTATTTATCCGTACGGGTGGAGAACAACGAATCAGTAATTTTTTATTATGGCAACTTGCCTACACCGAGCTCTATTTTACTGAAACACTGTGGCCTGATTTTAATGAAGCAGAGTTTAATCAGGCGCTGGATTATTTCTCTAGTCGGCAACGACGCTTTGGGCGCACGGGTGAGCAGGTGGAGCAAGACCAATCATGTTAAAACAGCGCCTTTTAACTGCTGCAATTTTAATTCCTCTTGTTATTTTTGGGATTTTCGCTCTACCGACTCTGTACCTTTCCTTAATCCTTTTACTCATTGTTTCAATAGGGGCATGGGAATGGGCGGCTCTCATTAATCTGAAAAAAACGATACAACGTGCAGCTTATGTTGGAGTTGTTATCATTTTTCTTGCAGCTGCAGCCTGCATTGCTCAATATCCAGCAGGACTAAAATTGATTCTGTGGGTTGCTTTATTTTGGTGGTTAGTTGCATTGGTTTGGGTGTTTCGTTTTCGTGAAAATGAACAGCATACCCCCATCTTATGGGTGAATGGTCTTGTTGGTATTTTAGTTTTAGTGCCATGTTGGGTGGCCTTAACAATGATACATAAAAGTGAACAAGGTGCAGAATACCTGCTTTTTGTTATGTCACTCATCTGGATTGCAGATTCAGGGGCTTATTTTTCCGGGCGACGCTGGGGCAAAAACAAGCTTGCACCTCACGTCAGCCCTGGGAAAAGTTGGGAGGGTGTTATTGGGGGGTTGGTTTTTGTAGCAATAGCCGCAGTGATTGGCGGGGGGCTATTATTTGAGTATGAAGCGATTAAATTGCTGCTATTTGTTTTGCTATGCATCGTGATCGTACTTTTCTCTGTTGAAGGTGATTTGCTAGAGAGTATGTTTAAAAGGCGAGCAGGCGTGAAAGACAGTGGAACAATACTGCCCGGGCATGGGGGCGTACTTGACCGAATTGATAGTTTAACGGCGGCGGCTCCTCTATTTTTACTTGGACTGCTTGCCGGAGATTTTATTTCATGATCGGAGTGACTGTGTTGGGGGCAACGGGTTCCATCGGCGGTAGTACGCTGGATGTTTTGGCGCGGCACAAAGACCAATATCATGTGGTTGCTCTGACGGCACACCGTAATGTTAAAAGTATGCTTAAGTTATGCAATGATTTTCAGCCAGAATACGCTGTGATGGCTCTGCCTGATGAAGCTGAAAAGCTGGAAGTGCACCTGAAAAAATGTAGAGGCGAAACAAAAGTACTAGCAGGTGTTGAAGGCCTGGAATATGTTTCATCGTTAGACCAGACTGATTGTGTTGTCGCAGGCATTGTCGGTGCAGCGGGTTTATTGCCTGCATTGGCGGCGGCAAGATCAGGCAAACGTATTTTATTGGCAAATAAAGAAGCATTAGTGATGTCAGGCCGTCTTTTCATGAATGAAGTGAAAAAATACAGTGCTGAACTCTTACCCATTGATAGCGAGCATAACGCAATTTTTCAGTGTTTACCTTCCGACTTTAGTGACGGGCTCAATGCAAACGGTGTTCGTCGTATTTTATTAACAGCGTCAGGTGGGCCATTCAGAAAAACTTCGCTTGATAAGTTAAAAAATGTCACACCAGCGCAGGCATGTGCTCATCCAAACTGGAGCATGGGCCGTAAAATTTCAGTGGATTCAGCTACGATGATGAATAAAGGGCTGGAAGTCATTGAAGCGTGCTGGTTATTTGATGCCGAACCCGAACAGATTCAGGTTGTTGTGCACCCACAAAGTGTGATTCATTCAATGGTTGAGTACCTTGATGGTTCAGTGTTGGCGCAGTTAGGCAGCCCAGATATGCGCACCCCCATTGCTCATGCATTATCATGGCCCAAGCGTATTGACGCAGGTGTTCAACCACTCAATCTCTTTGATATTGCAACTCTGGATTTTGAATCCCCTGATTTTGTACGCTTTCCTTGTCTCAAGCTTGCATTTGATACTGCGAAGCGGGGGGGTACATCAAGCACTATTTTAAATGCAGCCAATGAAGTGGCTGTGCAAGCCTTTTTGGATGAGCAGCTTTCATTTATTGGTATCGCAAAAGTGAACCAAACAGTACTGGATGAACTCTCTTACCATGAAGCTTCGACCCTGGATGTTATTTTGTCGGATGACAAAATAGCTCGGGAACTTGCAAATGACGTGATAAAAAAATTATCTCACTAAAAATATAATGGCTATTGTCTCTTCTATTTTCTATTTTATTGTTGTACTGGCAATATTAATTACTGTTCATGAATTTGGACACTTTTGGGTTGCACGTAAGTTAGGCGTTAAAGTATTGCGCTTTTCCATTGGTTTTGGTAAGCCACTGTATTCATGGCGGCGTGATGGTGTTGAATATGTGATTGCCGCGATTCCGTTAGGCGGTTACGTTAAAATGCTGGATGAACGGGATGATGGCGAAGTGGCTTCTTCTGAGCGGCACAAAGCTTTTAATCGTCAGCCTCTGGGCAGTCGTTTTGCTATTGTATTTGCGGGGCCTCTTTTTAATTTTATTTTTGCAGTTTTACTCTATTGGCTTGTATTTATTCTGGGTGTTCCTGGTATCAAGCCTATTGTCGGTGAGGTCGAACCTGCTTCAGCGGCACAGTTATCGGGCTTTCAGTCAGGGGATGAAATAATAGCCGTTGATAGCGAACAAACTGCGACATGGGAAACCGTTATGGTGGCATTGCTGGGGCACTCTATGGATGCCGGAACGATAGCCATCCAGGTTTCCGATATGGATCACCGTTCCATGGTACGTTTACTTGATATGAGCACGGTCTCTATTGACAAACTGAGTGAAGACAGTGTGTTGACGCAATTGGGGCTAATACCTTATCGCCCAGCTGTCCCCGCAATATTGGGTGAAATTGAAAAAGGTGGGGCGGCCGAATTATCAGGCTTTTTATCCGGCGACAAAATATTAAACGCGAATAGTCAGCCTATTGAGGACTGGAGTGCATGGGTCACACTGGTGCGGGCGCACCCCGATCAGGATATTATCGTTGAACTTGAACGAGATGGTGTTGTAATAACGAAAAATATTCGGCCAAAAACTATTGAGGGTGGTATTGGTCGTATTGGCGCTGGAGTCCAAATTCCAGAAGGGTTATTCTCTGATCTGGAACGTATTGTGAGTTACAATCCTCTGGAGGCACTATGGAAAGCGACAATAAAAACCTGGGACATGACAGCGCTTACATTCCGCATGTTAGGTAAAATGGTGGTAGGAGAGGTATCACTGGATAACATTAGTGGCCCGGTCACTATTGCACAATATGCTGGCTATAGTGCCAATGTAGGTTTAATCTCATTTTTGATGTTTCTTGCGCTTATCAGTATTAGTTTGGCAGTATTAAATCTACTTCCCATTCCTATACTTGATGGGGGGCATCTGTTTTTTTATGTGATTGAGTTTTTTAAAGGCGCGCCACTCTCGGATGGTGCTCAACTGTTGGGGCAAAAGTTGGGCATGGTTTTGCTTATTAGCTTAATGTTTCTTGCTTTTTATAACGATATTGAACGTTTGCTGGGATAAATAATAGATATGCAACGACTGTTTTTTTTTGTTCTATTAGGGCTTTTTTCAAGTCAGTCAGCATGGGCATTTTCTTCTTTTACTATTAAAGATATACGCACAGAAGGACTGCAGCGAATTTCTGAAGGATCTGTTTATAACTATTTATCGTTAAGTGTTGGCGATACACTTGATGAAACTGGGTCTGTGAGTGCAATTCAGTCGCTTTTTAAAACAGGTTTTTTTCAGGATATTACTTTGGAACAATCTGAAAATACACTGATTGTTACCGTTGTAGAGCGACCCTCAATTTCAGATATCGAAATATCAGGTAACGATGATATCAGTACAGAGCAATTAACCGATGCTTTAAAACATATCGGCTTGGAAAAAAGTCGGATTTTCAATAGCGCACTGCTTGATAAAATTGAGCTGGAGCTACAACGCCAGTATTTTAGTCAAGGCAAGTACGGGGTTAAGATCAAATCTTCAGTTGAAGAACTTGAACGCAGCCGGGTGAATATTAAGATTGAAATTAATGAAGGCGATGTCGCTAAAATCAAACGGATTACTATTGTTGGTAATGAAGTATTTGATGATGAAGTACTTAAAGATCAATTTAATTTATCTCCCCCTACGTTTTTCTCTTTTTTTACCAATAATGATAGTTATGCCCAACAAAAATTAAGGGCTGATCTGGAAACTTTACGTTCCTATTATCTGGATCGTGGTTATATAAACTTTAGTATTGACTCTTCACAAGTCTCAATTACTCCTGAAAAAGAAGATATATTTATTAGCATTAATATCAGTGAAGGTGATCAATATACGGTTGGAGATGTAAAATTTTCAGGTGATTTGATTATGCCTGAAGAGGAGTTGAAATCACTGCTCTCTATAGCGCCTGGCGATATATTTTCTCGTCAGATGATTACGATGAGTAATGCTCAGTTAAGTGAACGCTTGGGGGAGGTGGGTTATGCATTTGCCAATATCAACCCAATTCCTGACATTGACAAAACAAACAAGCGTGTGGATATTACTTTTTTTATTGATCCGGGAAAGCGTATTTACGTAAGAAAAATTAATATTACAGGCAATCAGAAAACTAATGACGAAGTGTTGCGACGTGAAATGCGACAAATGGAGGGAGGATGGCTTTCAACTCAAAAAGTGAATCGCTCTCGTATACGTTTGCAGCGGCTGGGGTTTTTTGATGATGTCAATGTAGAAACCCCTGTTGTTGCGGGTTCTTCTAACCAGGTCGATGTCAATTACAATGTCGTTGAACGGCGCTCTGGGAATTTTATAGCGGGTATTTCATATTCAGGTGATGCCGGTATTTTATTAAATGCCAGTATTAGTGAAAATAACTTTCTGGGCACAGGAAAGCGTGTTAGCACCAATATTGATCGAAGTGTGGCAAGAACAGTTTATAGCTTTGGCTATACTGACCCATACTATACGTTAGATGGTGTGAGCAGGGGCTTTCGGTTGTTTTCACGAAAGACCGATGTCGGTCAAGTGAATATATCGGGCTATACGTCGAATAGTTATGGTGGCAGTGTCAGTTATGGCTTCCCGTTGAATGAGTATGATACGGCTCGTGTGGAACTGGGCGCTGAACGTACAAGCATATTTACAGACGATGATGCATCGCAGGAATATCGTGATTTTTTAAGTGACAATAGCAATACGTTCAATATTTTCCGTTTATCGACCAGCTGGAGTCATGATACACGTAACCGTGCAATATTTGCCGATGAAGGCGGTCTGTTACGCTTATCTGCAGAAGCTGCGTTGCCAGGCAGTGGATTACGCTTTTACAAACTTTCAGCACGCCAATCACACTACTTTCCATTAAATGAGTCATTAACGTTATTCGTCAAAGGGGAAGTGGGGTATGGTGATCGCTATGGTAAAACGACTGCGCTGCCATTTTTTGAAAACTATTATGCCGGTGGTGGTTTTTCAATTCGTGGTTTTAAGGCCAATACATTAGGGCCTCGTGATGAGGTTAAAGATAGAGCTCTAGGCGGAGCCTTCAAAGCGGTGGGTAATATTGAATTGATTTTCCCGCCTCCTTTCATGGAAGAGAAAAGTAAATCGGTTCGTTTGAGCGCTTTTTTTGATGTCGGAAATGTATTTCCAGATTATAAAGATTTTGATGTGGATGAAATGCGTCATTCTGTAGGTATTTCCATGATATGGTACACCCCAATGGCACCTATGACATTTAGCTGGGCAAAACCTTTAAATGATAACACTGGTGATAAAATTGAAAGATTTCAATTTTCATTCGGTACTTTTTTCTAATCCAGATTTTATAAAGCGTGGAGAATGATAGTGAAAGAGATAAACAATAAACTAATCACAATTTTGTTTGTTATGTTGTTGCCCCTTGGCGTTATGGCAGCGGATATTAAAGTCGGATTTGTTAATTCATTAAAAATTCTTGACGAAGCACCTCAAACAAAAGAAGCGATGGATGCATGGCAGAGCGAATTTTCACCTAAAAAAGATAAGTTGATTACAGAACAAGCCAAATTGAAAAAACTTGAAGAGAAACTGGTTCGTGATGGTGCATTGATGTCTTCAAGTGAGCGTAAAGTTCTGGAGCGTGACATTATGAATCAACAGCGTGATCTTCGCAGGAATGAAGAGGAATATAATGAAGACTTAAATATTCGTCGCAATGAGGTATTACAGGAAGTACAGTCTAAAGTGATGAATGTTATTAATACCATGGCAAAAGAAGAAAATTATGACTTGATATTTTCAGAAAGTGGTGTCGTTTATTTTAATGAAAGTATGGATATTAGTGATAAGGTATTGAGTCGTCTGAAAAAATAATGCTCTTGATGGCAGGAAGACAATCATGGCAAATAAAAGGAAAGCGACCACTTTAAGTTTGAGTGTGATTGCAAACAGTATCGGTGCTGAGCTCAAGGGCAATAGCGACCGTTTAATCTCTAATGTTGCAACATTAGAGGCCGCTTCAGAGGGTGATATTACTTTTCTTGCGAATACACGGTATCGTAAGTTTTTAAAATCCACAGAAGCTTCCGCAGTTATTGTTTCGCCTCGGGACAGTCAAAACTGTCCCGTTGATTGTTTAATTATTGATGATCCTTATTTGGGGTACGCACGCACAGCTGCTCTGCTTTTTCCACTGGTGGCTATGGAGTCGGGCATTCATCCGAGCGCAGTTGTCAGCCCAGATGCATCCATAGATGAAAGTGCCTGGATTGGTGCTCAGTGTGTTGTCGAAGCTGGGGTGGTGGTTGGAGCCAACAGCATCATCGGTTCAGGCTGTATACTTGAAGACGAGGTTGTAATCGGCGAAGATTGTCATCTGGTGGCTCATATCACCATTTGTTATCAGTCGAGTTTAGGGAATCGTATATTAATTCACCCTGGAGTCGTTATTGGGGCTGATGGTTTTGGGATTGCCAAGGAGCAAAATCATTGGGTTAAGGTTCCTCAATTGGGTGCAGTTCGTATTTATGATGACGTTGAAATTGGTGCAAATACGACCATTGATCGTGGGGCTCTGGGCGATACGATTCTCGAAGAGGGTGTCAAACTGGATAATCAAATTCAAATTGCGCACAATGTCTGTATTGGTGCGCATACTGCAATTGCGGCTTGTACAGGGGTTGCTGGAAGTGCCCGTATAGGTAAAAATTGTGCTATTGGCGGTGGGGTCGGTATTCTGGGTCATCTGGAAATAGTTGACGAAGTTCAGGTGACTGCGATGTCATTGGTGACAAAGTCGATCAAAAAGCCTGGGATTTATTCATCTGGAACACCGCTTGATGAAAGTGACTCATGGCGAAAAAACTACCTAAGAATGAAGCAGCTTGATGATATGGCTCGCCGTATTGCCAAATTGGAAATGAGTTTGCGCTCACAATAACATGGCGTTGTTGAGTATATAATTAAACAAATAATTTTAATTTAAGTTAGAGGTTGTCACTTGAGTACTTTGGACATCTACGAAATATTGCAACATCTTCCGCACCGCTACCCTTTTTTAATGGTTGATAAAGTGCTTGAGTGTGAAGAGGGCGACTATCTGACCGCAATTAAAAATGTTTCATATAATGAACCCTATTTTCAAGGTCATTTTCCGCACCGTCCTGTAATGCCAGGTGTACTCGTACTTGAAGCGCTCGCACAAGCAACCGGTATTCTTGCATTTCGTACAACAAATTCACGCCCTACGGAAAAATCTCTCTATTATTTTGTTGGCATTGATAAAGCACGTTTTAAACTGCCAGTTAAACCTGGAGATCAATTACATCTTGAGGTTAAAGTCTTGCGGACTGTAAAAGGGGTCTGGAAATTTAGTGGCGAAGCTCATGTTGATGGCAAACTGGTCTGCTGTGCAACATTAATGTGCGCAGATAGAGAAGTCTGATTTTGATTGATTCACGAGCAATTATTGACCCCTCTGCCAAAATAGCAGATGGAGTCACCATTGAACCTTTTGCTGTTATTGGTGCTGATGTTGAGATTGGCGCGGGAAGCTGTGTGTGTTCTCATGCTGTGGTTAAGGGACCCACTCGTATTGGAAAAAATAATAAAATATACTCTTTTGCGGCCGTTGGTGAAGCCCCTCAAGATAAAAAATATGCAGGTGAAGATACCTGGTTAAAAATTGGCGATGGCAATGTTATCCGTGAATTTTGCACCATTAATCGAGGAACAGTTCAGTGTGGTGGCATCACCCATATTGGCAATAACAACTGGATTATGGCTTACGTACATATTGCTCATGATTGCCGTGTGGGTAACAATACTGTTCTCGCTAATAATGCAACTTTGGCAGGGCATGTCACGATTGATGATTATGTGATCTTGGGGGGAGCAACCCTGATTCATCAATTTTGCTCCGTAGGTGCCTATGCCTTTACTGCGATGGGGAGTGTTGTTCCTAAAGATATTCCTCCATACCTAATGGTTTCAGGACACATGGCCAAATCACATGGGCTCAATACTGAAGGACTTAAGCGAAATGGATTTACGCCTGAAACAATCAAATTGCTGCGCTCAGCGTATAAAACGTTATTCAGGTCAGGCTTGACAAAAAAAGAGGCGCTTGCTCAGCTTGAGCCTGAAGCAGAGAAGAACGAATCATTGCGAGTACTAGTTGACTTCATTAAACAGGCGAAGCGCGGAGTGATTCGATAATTTGGCGTTGCGTGTTGGAGTTGTTGTTGGTGAAGCTTCTGGCGACTTATTAGGTGCCGGATTAATTCAAGCACTTAATCAACGCTTGCCTGATGTTGAATTTGAAGGGATTGCAGGGCCGTTAATGGTCGAACAAGGATGCAAAGCTCTTTATCCCTCAGAAAAGCTGGCAGTAATGGGGCTGATTAGTCTCAAAAAATATTTAGAACTCCGGGGCATTCGCTCAGAATTGGCTCAGCGCTTTATTGATCATCCTCCCGATCTTTTTATTGGTATTGATGCGCCAGATTTTAATTTAGGGCTTGAACTCAAACTCAAGAAAGCTGGAATCCCGACCATTCATTATGTCAGCCCTTCAGTATGGGCATGGCGGCAATATCGGTTGCGAAAAATTTCAAAAGCGGTGGATATGATGTTGGCGCTGTTTCCTTTTGAGGCGGACTATTATCACAAGCATAACGTGCCGGTACGATTTGTAGGGCATCCATTGGCTGAAATGATTCCAATGAAACCCGATCAAAAAGCAGCCCGTAATGAGCTGGGTTTACCTATGAATGGTGAAATTATTGCATTGATGCCTGGAAGTCGTGTAGGTGAAATTGAGAGGCTTGCAGGTACGTTTATCCAGGCTGCACAACTATGTAGAAAGCAGCGAATGAATTTGCATTTTGCCGTTGCATTGGTGACACTTGAAACACGAAAATTATTTGATGAAATTAAACAGACCGTCGCTTCTGACTTGCCCGTCACAGTCATTGATGGAAAATCTCGGCGCTTAATGGAAGCGGCTGATATTGTTATGGCAGCGTCAGGTACCGTAACACTGGAAGCATTGCTCTTGAAGCGGCCCATTGTTGTGGCCTATAAGCTTGCGCCTCTAACATATTGGCTTGCGAAACGATTGCTTAGAATTCCTTATTACTCATTGCCTAATTTATTGGCAGGTCATCCCATTATTGAGGAATACATACAAGATGAAGCAACACCCGAAAATTTATGCCAAGGTGTATTGCGTTTTTTTGAGAACCCCGAAATAGGGGTGGATCTGAAAAACAAATTTATTGAAATACATCACGCACTAAAACAGGAAGCAAATGAACGAGCTGCGGATGCAGTTATAGAGTTGTTGCAGCCCACCTGAAATTATTTAATCTTTCTATCAAGTGACTTATTAATCGCTCTTGAAGCTGCGATAAAACCAAACGTAGCGGTCACAAAACTGACTGACCCATAACCAAATTGGCAGTCAAGTGATACTCCTTTGATGCCAGGCTTTTGATGGCTGACAGAACCATCATCTCTTGGATAGACGCGTTGTTGCGTGCAAAATATACATTCAATACCAAATTTTCGTTTTTTATCCCGACTAAATCCATACTTGCTACGCAGCTCAGAGCGTACTTTAGAGGCCAGTGGATCGTGAAAGGTGCGGCTGAGGTCATCAACAGAAACTTGTGTGGGATCACTTGCACCACCAGCACCCCCTGTTGTTACCAGTGGAATTTTATTTCGCTTGCAGTGATTGATCATTGCAGCTTTGAATTTGACGTTATCAATCGCATCAATCACATAATCATACTCTCGCTCTTTGGATAAAAAATCCTCAAGTGTTCGAAATGTCAAAAAATCATCAATAGGGTAGCACTGGCACTCTGGATTAATACCCGCAACTCGTTCAACAAGTACCTCAAATTTTTTCCGGTTGATATTATTTGTAAGCGCTTGAAGTTGTCGATTGGTATTGGATGGACGAATAACATCGAAATCAATAAGTGTAATCTGACCAACGCCCGTACGCGCCAGTGCTTCTACTGCCCATGAACCTACGCCGCCTAAACCGACCACACAGATATGCATCCCTTTGAGCAGCTCTTCAGCTTCAGAGCCATACAGGCGAAAAAGATTACCAAAGCGTTGGTTGTATTCATCTACAGCGGGCTGCATTTATATTCAAATTCCAAGTAGTTCAAAGGGAGCAGATTTTAGCACAAAACTTTTATCTCAATTTGATCCACAAAACAGTAGAGATATAGCGTATAATCCATCGTTTTTATAAATGCTCTATCTGTTCAGTCGAGTCTGATTTGGGATGGGGTTATTCAATATCTCGTCTACTCCAGAGGCTCCCATGTCATCAAATGCTGTTCCTGTTTCTTTCGATCAATTAGCGCTTTCTGCTGCCATTTTAAAAGTGATTAAAGATGTTGGTTATGAAACACCGTCACCTATTCAGGCTGAAAGTATTCCCCCTCTATTGGAGGGGCGTGATATGGTTGGGCAAGCTCAAACTGGCACAGGAAAAACAGCCGCATTTGCTTTACCGATGTTGAATAACATTGATCTCTCTCTAAAAAAACCACAAGTATTAGTATTAGCACCGACGCGTGAACTAGCAATTCAAGTGGCTGAAGCGTTTCAAACTTATGCCAGGCATATGAAAGGCTTTCATGTCATGCCTATCTATGGTGGACAAAGTATGAGTGTGCAATTGCGCCAACTGCAACGAGGTGTGCACGTCGTGGTCGGCACACCCGGTCGAGTGATGGATCATTTGCGTCGCAGTACACTGAAACTAGATAAGCTGAGTGCGCTTGTATTGGACGAAGCGGACGAAATGTTAAAAATGGGTTTCATTGATGATGTTGAATGGATTCTTGAGCAAACTCCGGAAACGCGTCAAGTGGCGCTGTTTTCTGCCACCATGCCGCCAGTCATCCGAAAAATAGCGCAGCGCCACCTCAATAATCCCATTGAAATTAAAATTAAATCTAAATCTGCGACAGTGGATACGATCACGCAGCACTATTGGCAGGTGACGGGTTTTCATAAACTGGATGCATTAACTCGAATTCTTGAAGTTGAAGAGTTTGATGCCATGATTGTTTTTGTACGTACCAAAAATGCAACACTGGAACTTGCCGAAAAGCTGGAAGCGCGTGGTTATTCTAGCTCAGCATTGAATGGTGATATGAATCAGGCGTTACGTGAAAAAACAGTCAACCGATTAAAAAAAGGCTCATTGGATATTCTGGTAGCGACAGACGTTGTGGCACGTGGGCTGGATGTTGAGCGCATTAGCCATGTTATAAACTACGATATTCCATACGATACTGAAGCCTATGTACATCGTATTGGCCGCACAGGTCGTGCGGGTCGCAAAGGTACCGCAATTTTATTTGTTTCTCCTCGTGAAAAACGCATGTTGCGCTCAATTGAACGTGCGACACGCCAAACAATTACACTGATGAAGATGCCAACGCGTGAAGATTTGGTGAATCGAAGAATTACTCAATTCAAAGAAAAAATCAGTGAAGTGATCGAAGCCGAAGAGCTTGGTTTTTTTGAAGAGTTGGTAGAACAGTATCAAAATGAGCATGATATCAGCTCTAATGAGGTTGCTGCCGCATTAGCTTATATGGTTCAAAAAGATCGTCCTTTAAATGCTAAACCATCAGAAATACCAAGCGAAAGGCCTTCTAGGGATAGGGAGCGTGGTGGAAATGATCGTGATTTCGGGCGCGATAATAAGCCACAACGTCGGAATAAACGTTCAGGCCCTGCGGAAGGAATGCAGAGTTATCGCATCGAAGTTGGCCGTGACCATGATGTTCAGGTGAAAAATATTGTCGGTGCAATTGCGAATGAAGCGGGCATTGATAGCAGAGATATTGGTCACATAAAGTTGCATGACAGTTATAGTCTTATTGATTTACCTTCTGGAATCCCCAGCAATACTTTCCAGCAACTAAAAAATGTTCACGTCTGTGGACGTAAGCTGAATATTAGTGAGGCTGCCGGCGGAGGCGGGCGGAGTGACAGAGGTGATCGGGGGTTTAAGAAAAAACCTAAAAAGACACTGAAATTTTCACGTGATTAATTAATTCAGATTAAGTTATAAAAAGCTCTTGAATACATATTCAAGGGCTTTTTTCTTTTTTAATACCAAATTTAAATATGGTATTTGCATTTTTTGTAGTTCGAGCTTCAATATCACTTCTTTCTTCTCGGCGAATCTCTGCCAGCGTACCAAAGCAGTCAATCAGATATTCAGGGCTGTTTCGTTCGCCATGATGGTTGCTGACCACCATATCCGGCGCATCAGTTTCTAAAACAATTGCATCCAAAGGCAGTAGTCGAGCAAGAGTTCGTAAACGTGTGGTTCGTTGATAAGTTAATGCCCCTCCAAAACCAAGCATAAAACCAAGGTCAATATACTGTTTTGCTTGCTGTAAACTGCCGTTAAATGCGTGTGCTATACCGCCAACAACTCGAATACGACGTAGTATTGCAAGTACAGTATCATGTGCTTTTCGTACATGAAGCAGTACAGGAAGGTTTGTGTTCTTTGCAATATTTAATTGAGCTTCAAATAATATTTTTTGTTGAGTTTGATCGAGTTCTTTTAAATAGTAATCAAGGCCAATTTCACCAATGGCAACAGGTTTTACTTGATCTATAAGTTGTTCAAGTTTTTGAATGTCTGAGGGGTGATGTTGCTTTAAAAAAGCAGGGTGTAAACCCAAAGCAGGAAAAAGAGATGGTTCGGAGTGACAAATATTTAAAAGGTTAGCCCATCCTTTAGCGTCAATGCCTGGCACAATAATTTTTTTAATACCTAATTGCTGGCATCGTTTGATAATTTTCTGTCGATCTGAAGAAAATATGGGTAAATCAAGGTGGCAGTGAGTATCAATCAACATTGCAGAGTGGTCAAATCAACCCTTATTAAGTGATTTTATCAGGCATAATATTTTTCCTTTGAGCTTTCTAAAATTAGTTTGGCCTCACTAAAACAAGATAAATTCCGTACCTCATCAAAACAATTTTGTGCTTCTGGATACTCACGCTTTAACATCGCCAGCCACTGCTTTATACGACCAAAAATAATTTTATCGGCAACAGTCGTGCTCATTTTCTGAGCCATATTCATTAATAGCTGTGAAACATCAGGCCAGCTCATAGCTTCACATGGCTGACCTTGTTGTTCGTTCCTAATCTGTCGAGCCAGATCGGGTCGACTCACCGCACCACGACCGATCATGATATTTTTACAACCACTGATTTCAAGGCAACGTCGATAATCTTCGATGTTATTAATATCACCGTTAGCAACCACTGGAATAGTCAGTGCCCTATTGATATGGCCTAACCACTCCCAACGAGCCGGTGCTTTATAGCCATCCACTTTGGTGCGGGCGTGAACAACAACGTAACTGGCTCCTGCATCCTCAACGGCATGAGCAATATCCAGCGCGGCATCGGTGTGATCAAAACCCAGTCGAATCTTGGCTGAAACAGGAATGGAGTAGGGCACAGCAGCTCTTACAGCCGATATGATTTGATGGATACGGTCAGGCTCTTTCAGCAGTGCTGCACCGCCCGACTTGCGGTTGACTATTTTCGATGGGCAGCCAAAATTAAGATCAATACCTGGCGCTCCCAGTTCAGCTGCATAGGCCGCATTTTCTGCCAATACGATGGGGTCACTGCCGAGCAGTTGAATGATAACGGGTGTTGCCGATTCAGTTGTCGCAGAGGTCAGCAGCTCAGGACATAAGCGATAAAACACCTTTTTGGGCATCACTTTATCCACCACACGGACAAATTCGGTCACACAGGCATCATAGCCACCAATCCCCGTTAGAGTGTCTCGCATATAATTGTCCACGAGACCTTCCATCGGGGCGAGCAGAATCTTCACAGTTTATCGTGTTGTTGAACTTTCTTACTCTGGCTTTCTAAATTTTAGAGTCCAGCGATCTGTATTGCCTGTTACGCTTTTACGACCGACTTCATACTGGAGTTCATCATCTGCACGATAGTGAAGATCTGAGCTATCTTCGAAAACAAAGCCTGCTTTCTGAATCTCTTTGATGGCTATAACGGGGTCAAATCGTCTACGGTTCTCAGGAGTGTCCGCTTCCATGTGTCGTTGAGTGTGGTCAACGAGCGCGTAAATACCACCAGGTTTAAGTGCTGAAAAAGCAGCCTGATTCATTGCCATTCGACCTTCAAGATCAAAATTATGATAATTGCGAAAAGTAAAAATGATATCCGCATTTTTCACACCCAGTTCGGATACTTCCAGAAAGTATAAGCGGGCACCTGGTTTTTTCCCCATTTTGGCATCTTGAGCCGTTACAGATACTTTTGAAAAGCCCTCTTTGTTTAACAGATTTTTTTCAATTTTCCCCGTACCCAGCGCGACATAAAGCTGACCGTTATCGGCCAGCACAGGAGCCAGTAATTTTGTATACCAGCCACCGCCAGGGATTAACTCAATCACTGTCATGTCACCACGCAGACCAAAAAATTCCAAAGTTTCAGCAGGCTTACGATTGTGGTCGCGTTTGGTATCTGCCTCAGTGCGAACAGAGGCTTTCATTGCCGTTTCCAGTTTGTTCTGAACGGTATCAAAGTCTTCTGCGACACCATGACTGATACCTGAAAGTAGCAGGGTAGAAAAAAGCAAAGTTTTGCAAACAATTTTCATGACAAGGTTCCTTGGTTATAGAAAATTTGTGAACAGATAGTATTATTCAATCCTGTTGGTTGCAATTTTTGCATCGAAAAAATTTTCATCACCATACTCAATCACTGTATTATTAGGTTCAACAGAAAAATCTGACAATGATGTATTATGCACTAAGATTCCACCATCCAAGTTAGGCTGAGTACTGCCAACTACAAGAAACACGCCATCATCAAAACCACGTTTTATCCATTCTTTATGACCTTCCATGAGCTGGCTAGCTTGACCTTTATTTTCAGAAGCTTAAATTTTGGTATTGCTAAAGAAGTATAGCTTAGTTAGAATTGGTTTTTGAACTGAATTTTAATTGAGCAGAGGAATTTAATGGATTGCCCTAAATGCAAGTCAAATAACAAGACCAATGCCAAAAAATATAATCACCGGCAGCTAATGATGGCAATGTAAATCCAGAATCAAAATCTGTTTGCGTTGATGGGTTTATTGAGGAATCGTGCTTTGGCTACGACTTAAAGCATTTGCAATCTTGTAAATCGGTACAAACTTTTTCTTCTCAATTTCTATATAATGTCTTTCTTCAAGACTCGGTTGTTTGTAGCTCATTTGTAGCCTCTGTTTATAGTTTTATAGTTGGTAGCTGTTTACATTGTAGCCCTGAGTCTTGTCTTTAGTCAGAATCACTGTTTTTCAGCTACATACAGAGGTTATGCACTTATCATACAAATTCAGGCTATTACATTCATCTAATAAATATTAAGAGGCAAATTCTAATGAAAAATCTATCACTGTTTATATTTGTAACATCTTGTATATTTTTATTAAGCGCTTGTGGCGGTGATAAGGATGACAGCAAGGGAAATCTTACATATACAGGCAACACTGACCGCGCAATCATTACTGACAGTAATGCAAATCAATTGAACCGTGATGCCTATACTAACACTAGAAATGGTTCAAGCGCCTCCAATCCAGCATCATTTGCAAGCTTATCCCATAGCCCGACTCAATCAAATTCAGGCAGCGGCCTGCCTTATGCTGCGGATATAGCAAATACTGTGCTATCAGCAGTAAACCAAATAGATAAATCCGCTTTCTCTCAAAAAAACCATTCTAACACCAGAGCAATAAGCGAAAGTACTAGTGAAAATGGAAGCTGCGGAGGGAATTTCAACGCTACTATAAGTGCAGATGATCAAACTGGAAGCTTCACAGGTTCGTTTGTTTTCAATAATTATTGTGAAAACAACATCACAATAAATGGCTCAATGGGTATGTCTGGAGTTATTGATCAGAATGCAGATGAAATTAGCAGCTTTAAAATTACATTTATTTCTTTACAAACCAAAGGATTAGGTGAGTCCATAACAATGGATGGTGACATGCTGATCACTGCCGGCACATCAGATTCAGATGTAGAAATAACTATGAATGCACTGATCCGAGACGATATTCTTGATGAAGTGAGTAAGCTGGAAAATATGAGACTAAGCATATCCGTGGGTTATAATGACAGCACGCTTAAAATGAGTGGCCGCATTTATGACCATCAATATGGATACGCTGACATAACAACTCCTGTAGCATTTAAAGCATATGACTCGGATGGATGGCCTTCATCTGGAGAACTATTGATTTCTGGCGCTGACGGTACTAAAGCAAGACTCACTGCATTCAGTGCCTCTTACCGTATAGAAGCTGATACAACTGGTGATGGCTCTTATGATTATTCGGAAGACTTTAACTGGGAAGAATAAAAGCAGATAAAAACCAAAGGGGCAAAGTCATTCAAGCTCGATAAGAAAAATGACTTTTCCCCTTTTACATCTACATTTTTTACAGTGAACTCACAAAAACAGCGCTGCTTTCTCCGCAGGAAGCGGTTTACTAAATAGGTAACCTTGAATCAGATCGCACCCCTTGTTACGTAAAAATGCAAGCTGCGCCTCATTCTCCACCCCTTCGGCAATAATTTCGAGACCCAAAGTAATAATGGCATCAATAAGCGCTGCATCTTCATGGCTATCAGGCAAATTACGAACAAAGGATTGATCAATCTTCAGCCGATCAAACGGGAACTTTTTTAGATAACTTAATGATGAGTAGCCAGTACCAAAATCATCCAGCGCCAGACAAATACCTAATTCATGCAACTCTTGCAACACTGCACTATTTTGATCAGAGTGCTGCAATAACAGGTTTTCGGTAATTTCCAATTCCAGATATTTCGCTGGCAACCCTGTTTTTTCAAGTATATCGGCCACCTGTTTTGCCAAATCAGGTTGCTGAAACTGTCGCGCTGAAAGATTCACCGCTACGGTAAGGTCAGACTGACCTGCATCAACCCATTCCTTCGCCTGCTGGCACGCTTGCTCCAATACCCATGCGCCAATGGGTACAATCAAGCCACTCTCTTCGGTCAGTGCAATAAATTCACCAGACATAACAATACCGCGCTTTGGGTGATTCCAGCGCAACAACACCTCGAAACCGCTGACAACCCCGCTGCCTGCTTCACGTTGCAATTGATAAAAAGGGGTGAGTTCACCATGTTTCAAAGCTTCATGCAGATCGTTCTCCAGTGTGATACGGGGTCTGTGATAAGTGATAAGGGGTCAATCATAATAAGGCATTGCTAAAGTAGTATAGCTTAGTTTGAATTGGATTCGAAGCTTTGGCGAACAAGTTACCAGTCTTCAAAGTTCTGAGTCCGTAGTATTTACCGAGATTGATGAGATGCATACCTATGTTGGTCAAAAAAAACTATAAATGGATATGGATTGCTGTTGATAGATATGGAAAAAAGTTCATCGACTTCATTGTTGGTGATCGAAGCACACAGACAGGAGAAGAGCTATGGAGCAAGATCAAAGAGAAACTTGCCGGAAAAATAGCAACGGATTACTGGAAACCCTATGAAAACTTTATCCCAAAAGAAAAACACATCCAATCGAAAGCTGAAACCTACACGGTGGAAGGCTACAACAGCATCTTCAGGCACTTTCTTGCACGAATGGGTCGGAAAACAAAATGTTATACAAAAAGTGTACGTATGCTGGAATTGTCAATATTGTTGTTAATGCATAAGAGAAATGGAACGCTAACTATACTAGATTAGCAATGCACAAAATTTCTTTGTGAAAGCAACCCCCCTGAAATTCAAAAATGCATAACACTTAACGCTTTTCTCAGCGGCAGGGTAAAGCGGCACTTCGGATGTTTTTCAGCAAATTCTAGCAATCGCTTTCGTGTAATAATGTGCATAGGATAAAAATATCTTGCATAGAGATATGTTGTGACCTGTTTATTTAATACAAGCATTATACTCTTTAGAATATTGCATACCTTGTTCACCACACATTTTTCGAGTTTCTGCCTCCCCAGACAAACATCCATTATGCTCAGAAGAATATTCCATATTTTGGGACACACAAATTTTCTTCATATCTTCTTCATGCATGTCCAGAATACAGTCTCCGCCTTTTAATGTTCCCCCCAGAGAGTTACATTCTGTCTCACTAATATCAACTTCATATGATTTAGAACATGCTTGCAGTAAAAATACCACTAGAATACCCACTAAATATGGTTTCATATATGTTCTCCGATGTATTAATAAAATATAATAATTAACTATATTTATTGGTTTCAGTACAAACTCGCAAAGAGTGAGACTATTCAATATTGATCTACTGTTATAGCGTCCAATTTCCATTCCAAAAATAGCAAGAAAATAGTAACTTCTCAGTAAGCCGAGGCACTAATAAAAATAATCGCTTACGGATGAGTGTCAAAAGATTGATCGTAAGTCACTAAATTTTCGTTACTCAGATAAGAGAGTTTGAGTTGATAGCAATGACATGCTTTGCATGGTTGATCACAAAATGTTTACACGACCCTACTTTTTCAACAAAGCCGCCAATCCTTCAAAGGCTTTATGAGTGGCTGTTTCAGGTTTATCTTCTTCTGAATAGATACCATTGGAATCTTCGTAACGAGAGTGTTCATTGTCATGGCAGTAGACGCATAGCAGCTCCCAGTTGCTGCCATCTTCAGGATTGTGATCATGGTTGTGGTCACGATGATGAACCGTTAATTCCTGTAAATTTTCACGAGTAAATTCACGTGAACAGCGGCCACAAATCCAGGCGTATAGTTTTAATGCTCGCTCACGATAACCTTGCTCCCGCTGGGTGCGGTTTTGGTGTGCGTTTGCAACGATTTGGTCTAACTTACTTTTATTGTTTGTCATGAAATGCTCTCTTTTTCAGATAAATTAATCAATTTCTGGCTGTACTAAGTGATTTCGTGCTCGTTCCTAAGCCAAGTTTATTTTTTGATAAAAATATGAAATTATTTTATACCTTATCGCTTGCCAGAAGGGTATACAATTAATACAATTTTCATATAGCTCTTTATTTTTTAAAATGTATGAATTTGGAATGTCGTGCTATACCCAGTTGAGATCCATGTTCTTAAATCACAGAAGGTATAACTGAATCATGACTCCCGTATTTGGTGATGTCTTTACTGAAATGGCGGTGTTGCTACTGATGGCGGCCATTATTGGTGCTATTGGTGTACGGCTGCGTCAACCACTGATTGTCGCTTTTATCGTGGTTGGTATTCTGGTGGGACCGTCGGTACTTGGTTGGGTGTCAGCAAATGATCAGGTCGATCTGTTGGCCAAGCTGGGTATTGCACTGTTGTTGTTTGTGGTTGGACTCAAGCTGGATCTGCGTATCATCCGCACCATGGGTCTGGTGGCATTGGCCACCGGATTGGGGCAAGTCTTATTCACTTCTACCATCGGCTACTTTATTGCCATTTCTCTAGGGATGTCTCCGATAACCGCTCTGTATGTGGCAGTAGCACTGACCTTCTCCAGTACCATTATTATCGTCAAACTGCTGTCTGACAAACGTGAGGTGGATACACTGCACGGACGCATCGCCATCGGTTTCCTTATCGTTCAAGATATCGTGGTCGTGCTGGTGATGATTGGCCTGACTGCGGTGGGCGAGGCTGCTGATGCCTCTGCACTGGGTCAGGAAGCCATTGAAGTATTGATCAAGGGCGGCCTATTTATCATCGTCATTGGCTTGTTGATGCGCTATGTATTGACACCGCTGCTGCATCAATTGGCTCGTTCACCGGAGCTGCTGGTGTTGTTCGCCATTGCCTGGGCGGTGGCGCTGGGTGCGGCAGGCGCACATCTGGGTTTCAGCAAGGAAGTGGGTGCCTTTCTCGCCGGTGTATCGCTGGCCTCTACCTCTTACCGCGAGGTCATCGGCGCGCGCCTAGTGAGTTTGCGTGATTTTTTACTGCTGTTCTTTTTCATTGACCTGGGAGCTGGGCTGGATCTTTCAATGCTCGGTACACAGATGGTGCCAGCCATTCTGCTGTCACTATTCGTACTTATCGGTAATCCGTTGATCGTGATGATTATCTTGGGTGCTATGGGTTACCGTAAGCGTACCGGGTTTCTGGCGGGCCTGACGGTGGCTCAGATCAGCGAATTCTCTCTGATACTGGGGGCGCTGGGTTTGAGCTTGGGCCATATCAATGCTGAGACTATGGGTCTTATTACTCTAGTGGGGTTGATCACCATCAGTGCCTCCACCTATATGATCTTGTACTCTCACCCGATTTATGAGCGGCTCTCTCCCTGGCTCGGTGTGTTTGAGCGCAAACGGGCGTACAGGGAAGAAGGGCGGGAGATGATTGATGATGAGAACAGGGTTGATGTCATTTTGTTCGGGCTGGGGCGATTCGGATCCGCAATTGCACGGGAACTGCGGCAAAGAGGACACAAAGTGCTTAGTGTAGATTTCGATCCTGATCTGGTACGCAGGCAGGAAGAGGGTGGTTATGCAGTGCGCTACGGCGATGCCGAAGACCCTGAGTTTCTAGCCACTCTGCCGCTGGGGCAAGTGCGTTGGGTATTGAGCAGTTTACGTGAAATGCCCGTTAACCTCTCATTATTGCATGGTCTGCGTGAGCAAGGTTTCAGTGGATGTATCGCTGTGACTGCACATACCTCTCATGATGCTGATCTGTTGAAAGGTTCAGGAGCCGACCAGGTGCTGATCCCTTATGCTGATGCGGCGGCTGAAGTTGCTGATAACCTGTTTGGTACGAGCGACAAGCAGCGTCAGCCCTGATGGTAGAAGTAATAACGTTAAAGGTGTGAAGTGATTCATCGTTAATTTTGTAATTATTTAACACGGAGAATTGGTGCTATGACTATCGAATGGCTGATTATTTTTTCTGTGTTGCTCATTTTGGCTGCTGTGGTTGCACATCAATTACATAGAGCATTTAAAAACCCAAATAACCCGTCAGATGAGTCGCTTTCGGTATCTAATAATTGGCATGCTGATAGCGAAAAAATAGTTTTTGAGTCACTCGAGACAACACCCGATGGCCTATCCAAAAAAGAGGTCAGTAGCAGGCTTGTCAGGCATGGGAAAAATCGCCTTCCTGAATCAAAATCTCGTGGGCCACTGGTGCGGTTTTTCTACCAGTTCCATAATATATTGATCTATGTATTGATGGCCGCAGGCGCTGTTACAGCCATGCTGGGGCATTGGGTGGATGCTAGTGTCATTTCTGCTGTGGTTGTTCTTAATGCAGTGATCGGGTTTGTGCAAGAGGGTAAGGCCGAGAGTGCATTGAAAGCGATACGGCAGATGCTCTCTCTTAATGCCATGGTGCTGCGTGATGGCCGACAAACAACCATTCGTGCCGAAGATTTGGTGCCTGGTGATATCGTGTTATTGCAATCAGGCGACAAAGTGCCAGCAGATTTGCGCTTGTTTCATCTCAAAAGCCTTCAAACTCAGGAGTCAGTATTGACTGGTGAGTCGATGGCGGTGGAAAAAATCACAGAGCCTGTCGCCCAGGAAGCCATGATCGGTGATCGTCGTTGCATCGCTTATTCGGGCACGTTGGTAACTCACGGTCAGGGTCGTGGTGTGGTGGTAGCGACTGGGATACAAACCGAGATTGGTCGTATCAGCAAACTGGTATCAGAAGTAACTTCCGTAACCACTCCGCTGTTACGTCAAATGGCTCAGTTTGGCCGCTGGTTGACCGTCGTTATTTTGGTGCTTGCCATGATTACCTTCGCATTCGGCATACTGCTGCGCGACTATTTGGCTGCTGAAATGTTTCTTGCCGCAGTCAGTCTGGCGGTGGCCGCGATCCCCGAAGGATTGCCTGCCATCATGACCATCACACTGGCGATCGGTGTGCAACGTATGGCCAAACGTAATGCCATTATTCGCAAGTTACCGGCTGTAGAGACGCTGGGCGCGGTCACCGTGATTTGCTCGGATAAAACAGGCACTTTGACCCGCAACGAAATGACTGTGCGCACCATTGTCACCGCCGAGAGTCTGTTTGAGCTGGGCGGTACGGGTTACGATCCTCACGGGGCAATATCACTGGCTGGCAGCGATGTGCTGGCGGAAGAAAAACCGCTATTGCTGGAGATGGCTCGAGCCGCGATGCTTTGTAATGACGCATCGCTGGAACAAAGTAATGATGAATGGCTTGTCCATGGTGACCCCATGGAAGGGGCATTGCTGGTATCAAGCTTAAAGGCAGGGCTGGATATTGAAACTGAGGTCAAACAATATCCACGCACGGATCTTATTCCATTTGAGTCTGAGCATCGTTTTATGGCAACGCTGCATCACAGCCATACCGGTGATGCTTTTATTTTTCTCAAGGGTGCGCCTGAACGTTTGCTGGAGATGTGTGCTCACCAGAGAACGGATGCTGGTGAGCAGCCTCTGGATAGCAGCTACTGGCTGGCGCGTATTGAAGAGATGGCTCGGCAAGGTCAACGTGTATTAGCTATTGCCATCAAGCCAGTGAGTCATGAGCAGGTGGAGCTCACATTCAGTGATGTAGAAAACGGCCTGATTATGCTGGGTCTGTTTGGCATGATTGACCCGCCTCGTGAGGAAGCAATTGATGCTGTGCGTCAATGCAGTCAGGCGGGTATCCGGGTGAAGATGATTACAGGTGATCACGGCGCTACTGCTCGTGCTATCGCCCAGCAACTCAACCTCATCAATGCCGATGAAGTCATTACCGGACAGGAACTCGAATTAATGAGTGAGGGTGAATTGCGGCAGCGTGTGCAGGATGTTGATGTGTATGCACGCGTTAATCCTGAGCATAAGCTGCTTCTCGTCAGGCTGATGCAGGAGCAGGGTTTGATTGTAGCGATGACGGGGGATGGCGTAAATGATGCGCCCGCTTTGAAACGTGCTGATGTGGGTACTGCCATGGGTCACAACGGCACAGAAGCGGCCAAGGAAGCTGCTGAAATGGTACTTGCCGATGATAATTTCGCTTCAATCACCCATGCCGTAGAAGAGGGACGCACGGTTTACGATAATCTCAAAAAGGCCATCTTGTTCATTCTTCCGACGAATGGGGGACAAGCACTGATTATTCTTGCCGCGATTTTGTTTGGTTTTCACCAGCTACCGTTAACGCCAGTACAGATTCTATGGGTGAATATGGTGACGGCAGTGACGTTAGCGCTGTCACTGGCATTTGAGCCGCCCGAACAAAGTGTCATGCAGCGCCCGCCCCGTGATGCCCATGAACCCATACTTACTCGTCACCTTATTTGGCGGATCATCTTTGTATCCTTCATTTTGATGGGGGGAACAATGGCGATGTTTCTGTGGGAAATTAAACAAGGTGCCAGCATCGAATATGCACGTACAGTGGCTGTGAATACATTGGTCATGTTCGAAATCTTCTATTTGTTCAATTCTCGTTATATCTCCGCATCGGTATTTAATTGGGCAGGGTTCACAGGCAATCGCTATGTGCTTATGACCATTGTTATACTCATCATTTTCCAGCTTGGCTTTACTTACCTACCGCCAATGCAGGCTTTATTTGGAACGACGGCAATCGACTTGAGTATGTGGTTAAAAATTCTGTTCGTCTCCTCCTCGGTACTGTTTTTAGTTGAGTTGGAAAAATATTTTGTACGGCGTATGGAAAGAAATAGAATAGATAGTGGAGGATAACTAATATGCAAAGATTCAAAAATATTCTTTATGTTGCTGTGCCTGGCTCGGTCAGTGAAGCTGCGTTGGAACGTGCTATAAGCTTGGCAAACATGAATCAGGCTCGTCTTACGGTTGTCGATGTCATTGATAAAATGCCGTCTAACATAAAGCTGCCCGATGGTGTTCCGTCTCCAGAAGAGTTCCAGGCAAAGAGAGTTACGAAGCATCAACAGGCACTGGAAGAGCGGATTGTTTCCAGGAGCAAAAATATCAAAATTCAAACCAAGGTGCTTGTGGGTATATCGTTTCTGGAAATCATCCACGATATTCTTCGCAATGGGCATGACTTGGTGATCAAAGAGGCTGAAAGTGGTGGACTGCTGGATCGGGTATTTGGTAGTAATGACATGCACTTGTTACGCAAATGCCCGTGTCCGGTATGGTTAGTCAAACCGGAGTCACCCAAAGTATATCGCCGCATCCTGGCCGCAGTGGATGTCGATGACTATTTTCCGTCAAAAGAGTTAAATACAAGACATTTGCTTAATCTTCAAATTCTTGAAATGGCGAGTTCATTGGCGCTGGCTGAATCGACCGAACTGCATATTGTTCATACGTGGGAGGCGGTTGAAGAGGGGGTTATGCGACATGCATTTGTAGACTTGCCGGAAGAAAAAATCGCAGCCCATATCGAAGAGGAAAGACAACAACACAGGCGTAATTTGAATGCGCTGATGAATGAGACGGTTAATAAATTAGGTCAGAACGCTTTGGAATATATCAAACCTCAAGTACATCTACTTAAAGGCTATCCACGCAAAAATATTCCAGAGCTTGCCCGAGAAATTAAAGCGGATCTCATTGTCATGGGAACCGTCGCTCGCACGGGTATCTCCGGATTTTTTATGGGTAATACGGCAGAAACTATTCTCAACCGGCTCGATTGCTCGGTACTTGCGATTAAACCACCGGGATTCGAGACTCCAGTTGCTCTGGAGCTGGAGGACTAACGGGAGGTTGTTACTCTGAAAACTGACCTGTAAAATATAGTGACGATTTGTATTATATTGCGCTGCTGAAGTGGAATGTTTAAGTTTTGATTGATCAAGTCGGTAAATGGAAGCGCCATCTGCCAACACAGCTCTGATCAAGTACTTTATGAAGCCAAAAATTATTGTGTGGAAAAATAAGGCAGATTTTTACTTTCCCATTGGGTAAAGAGGGGAAAGTACTGTATGAGAGGATGCAGAATTTTTCTTGGGCCACTCTTGCTTTGAAATCAGATCCCATAAGATTTTTCCATTCCATGTGTCAGCATCATTCGAATAAAGATTTTGATCAAGTTCTGTAATAGCACTTTGTAGGGATGGATTATTAAATTGCTGGGCAATGCTGTTGAGCCCTGTCCATTGAGTTGTAGGCCATACGATATTTGCCCAGTTCAACAGGGCGGTACGTGCTTGTCGGCTATCATTATTATTACAAGCTGTTTTCAATGCTTTTTTCACGCTTCTTAATGAAGAGTTATTTATACCATTTACGACCTGAGCAGGGGTTGATATCTGTGTCGAATGTTTGGCCTTCCACCAGGCAACTAATGTAACCAGCCATGCGATACCAAAAAACAGAGTGAGCCAATACCACGGAAACTGATCTATTTTTGGTGGTTGAGATGAAAAATTCGTGTTTGCAGTGGGGTCGAGAAGTGAAGAGGGCGGTGTGAGTGTGACAGGTTGTTCTGTTTGTCCATTGGTTAGAGCGGGTAATACTTCAATGTTACGAGCGGGAAGTGTGGCGACCTGAGCTTTTTTAGTTTGGGTGTTCCACCATGTGATATTGATTTCAGGCAGTGTCAGCGAACCCGCAGTCGTTGGAATCATCGCAATTTTTTCCTGGCGTGTTCCTGTCATCCAGCTGCCATCTGTTTTGTTTTCAGTCACTGGCTGATCAGGGTAGATTTTGATGCCATCAACTGCTGGCAACGTGATTTCAGGAAGTAGTGAAGCGCTTAATCCTTCCGCTTGTATTTGAATTGTTCGGGTGACGGGTTCGCCGACTCGAAATTCAGGTGTTTTGGGAGACCACTGCTCTAATAATGTTAATTTACGTGCAGGAATCCAGGCCGTACTCTGGTCAGGTTGAGGTAACACTGTCATACGCACTGCTTCTGATTTAAGGCGTACTGGGCGTGTCTGCTGTCGTCCAAATGGATCAAAAATATTACGGCGCTGTGGTTGGCGACTACCATCAATAATCTGACCATTGAATTCAATCGCTGGAATAATGAGTTCACCACTGTTTTGTGGAAAAATCGCATAACGTCGTTCAATGACTTTGTAATGCTGTCCGTTTCGCTCCGTATCATAAGAGATATCTTCACCCAAGCGCTCAATGACCGCATTTTTAAGCTCAGGCTCTGTAAGGCTACCGCCATCAAGTCCGACTGAATATAGAAGTTTCACGGTATAGGCAATTTGGCTTTGCACATAAACTTGTCGCTCTTCGACTTCTGTTTCAATGAAAATATTACGGTTTTCATTGCTGTCAGAGAGATTGCTGGCCGGTTTCACTTTAAGAGTGATCGGGCTTGTAAAATCATCTCCAATAGCAATAGGAGGAATCTGTAGCTCGCCCGTGCGTTTAGGCATCAGATTAATAGACCATTCGCTATTGGACTCCATCTTGCCATTAACGATATTGACTGAGCTGCTTTTGGACTGTCCTAATACGTCAAAATCCTTTTCTAGTGGTGCAAGGTCAGGGCTTTGAGATGAGCTGCTACTGCTACGAATGATCAACCACACAGATTCATACTCCTGAATTTGTGTGCGATCAATACGGGCAGTGACGTTTTGGGCACTGGCTATATTGCTTAATAGTAAAGCCAGAAGCATCAATAAAATAAATTTTGAAAAGTATTGTATTACCATGCTTGCTCTATTTCTTCTTGGTTTTGTTGACGTTGGTATTCGCGGCTGAATTTTCGTCTTAATAAGCCACTCGGATCATCGGGAACCTGTCGTAGCCAATGTTCCAATGCACGCTCTGCTTCAATGGATTGTTGATCCTCTTCTGAAAGCTCAGGCATTGATTGCTGCTGTGTTTCACCCTCTTTTTGAGGTTCTATCGGTGTGCCTTCAGTGAGTTGGTCTGACTGGTCACTGAGTTTTTCTTCGCTATTTTGTTGTTCGCTACTGTTGTGATCATCCTGAGACTCTTGATCACCCGCCTGTGACCCTTGACTCTCTTCTGATTGTTCGTCGCCTGAATCTGAGTTTTCACCGGATTGACCCTCTTGCCCCGTTTCATCGGAAGGGGAGGGCTGAGGCGTATCGCTGCCTTGGCCTGATTGCTTGCCGTCTTGTCCCTCTTCTTTATCTTCTTCGCTTTGTGAAGAATTGTCAGGGCTATCTTCTTGTTGTTCAAGTAATTTTTTAACAAGGTCAAGGTTGAATGCAGCATCAGAATGGTGTTTGTTGATCGTTAATGCTTGTTCATAAGCCGCAATCGCTTCTGGGTAGCGGTACAGTTTTGTAAGCGCATTGCCATGATTGTAATGCTCGTCGGCACTTTTTCCTTGGGAAAATAATTCAGCAGATTTTTCATATTCGCCCGCTTGATAATAAGCTTGCCCTTGCCATGCGGGGTCTTTAAATTTTTGAGCCGCATCGAGTGCTTGACCTTGTTCAAGCAACCTTGCGCCTTGCTGGTCAGCACGGCTCCATAAGTCACTCCACTCCATAGCCATAACTGGCTGAGGCAGGCTATTGGCCGCGACAACCAGGACCACACACCCCAACCAACCACGACGAAAAGCAAGTGCTGCCAAAGGCAGAAGAAATAATAGAAGCCACGGGCCTTCTTCTCGCCAGGTATCCGTTGTTTGTTGCATATCTTCACTTTCATTAAGATGCTTTTGTTGGCTGCCTGCGAGCAGCGCTTTGATATCACGATCATCTGCACGCAGCTCAGTGTAAATCCCCCCCCCTTGATTGGCCAGGTTTTGCAATGCACTTCGATCCAGACGTGGAACCACAATTGCGCCTTGACGGTCTTTGAGAAATCCACCGCCTTGTGTCACCGGAATGGGTGAGCCTTGTGGTGTGCCTACGGCCAATACTGAAATACGTCGCCCTTTGCTTTGCAGGGATTCGGCAGTACTAATGGCCGCCTCATTGATGCCATCTGTAATCAAAATAATATTGCCATCAACCGCGCCGCCCTGAGTCAATAATTGATCAGCTTTTTCAAGCGCAAGCTCTGGACGACTGCCTTGACGAGGCATGATTTCACTATCCAGCGCAGGGATCATCGCCGCGATTGTTGCGGCATCTTGTGTCAGTGGTGAAACCACATAGGCTCGGTTGGAAAAAACAATCAAGCCGGTTCTTCCTTCTTTACTCTGTTTTAAGAGATCAAGCACTTTGTGCTTGGCTCGAGTTAAACGTGAAGGTTGAATATCTTCCGCATCCATTGAGCGTGAAAGGTCAAGCACAATAATGGATGCGTCACTGGTTTGAAAAACAGGTTGCGGTTGTTTGTCCCACGCAGGGCCAGCAAGTGCTACGACAGCAATGAGCCAACCGAATGCAAGCAGTAAAAGAGGAATCCATTGGCGACGTTTATTGGTTTCAGGTTGTACAAGCAAGTGGGGGAGTAGGTGTGCGTCACATACTTGACTCCAGCTGCCTTTTTGAGCATGCCGGTGGCGCAACCTCCAAAAAATCAGTGCCAATGGAAGTAGCGCATAAAACCACTCTGGTCGAAGGAAATGAAAGTTTTCAGGAATTATCATGACTGCAAATTCCTTTTAAAGCGGCAGTATGTCAGTGCAATCAGCAGTGATAACAGTAGTGCGCCTCCTAGAGGCCAGTGGAATAGTGATTTTGTCGGTCGAAATGTTTGAGTCTCGACCGAGGAAGGCTCCAGTGCATCCAGTTGACGATAAACTTCTTCCAGAGATTCAGTATCTTTCGCTCGAAAATAGGTGCCACCAGTTCTTTTTGCAATACTTTTCAGCGTATCTTCATCAAGGTCGCGGGAAGGGTTGACCGTTTGTGAGCCAAACAAGGTACGTACCTGCATTTCATCCGCACCAATACCAATCGTATAAATTCGAACGTTGATTTGTGAGGCGAGCCACGCCGCTTTCAATGGATCAACCTCACCGGCTGTATTGGCACCATCAGTCAATAAGATAAGGACATGCGTCTCTTGGGTGCGATCACGCAGGCGTTTTGCCGCCAGACCAATTCCATCACCAATCGCAGTCTCTTGACCCGCGAGTCCAATCTCTGCTTCTTCCAGCATGGTGCGTACTGTTTTTCGGTCAAATGTGAGCGGTGTTTGTAAATAGGCTTGTCGGCCAAAGAGAATTAAGCCGATACGATCACCTGTGCGGCGTTCAATAAAGTCACCTGCAACGGCCTTTACCATTGTTAAACGATCCACTTGTTGCCCACCCAGCTCCATATCCGGTATTTCCATACTGCCGGAAATATCGACAGCAATCATCAGGTCTCGACCACTGGCGGGCAAAGTTACGGGTTCACCTAACCACTCTGGTCGAGCGACAGCAATCACCAATAAGACCCACACCATGTATGCTAATAAGCGTTTAAACCAAGAGGTTTTTGTTGATGGCGCTTGCTGGCCTTTGGTATTTAATGCCGCAATATCTTGAAAAAAAGGCACTCTGATGGTGACCTCTTCCGAGCGGGACGCTGTGGGCAGGATGTAGCGCAGTAAAAAGGGCAGGGGCAATAGCCACAATAGCTCTGCCCAGGCAAATGTGATCATGTATTAAGATGAATCCAGTTTTTTACAATAGTAATTAATTCTTGACCATCAATATCGGTCGTAACCTGATAAGGTGCGGTGATAATTATTTTTCCAACTCCTTGAGTAAAGTTATCGGTTTTACCTGTACGATCAAGAAACGTGAGCCATGCATTTCCCGTTAGTCCAGCCACTTCATCTCGATTAAATTGAGCCAGTGCAATGCGACGCAACAGTGTGGAAATTTGTGCCGAAAAAATGGAAAGATCTTGGCCATCCGACAAAGATTGCTGTAATTGATTCAACTCAATAAGCGCTGTTTTTTGTAAAGCACGTTTTTTTTGCCATAGATAAAAAAGCCATCCGCCGACGATGCCCAGAATAATCAGCAGTGCCAATATCCACCAGCCAGGCGCTGGCGGCCAAAAAGAGACAGGGGGTGGGCTATGAATGTCACGTAAATTCTCTAATTCATTCATAACTTATTGCTACTGTTTGTTTTTTAGTCGTTCAACCCACAGCACTGTCGCACCTGCAACCGCACTGGGTATGACTAAAAAATTTAAGAGTGGAATCAAAGTCATCAGCATTGTGGCACCACCAAAACTTAATGAAGTCATGCGATTGTCTGCTAGTTTTTTGCGTTGTTCTGGCACAGAGATATTATGATTGGCCATCGGGTAATCACCGTACTGCAACATCAACATCCAGGCCCCAAATGCCAGCCACAAAAAAGGAGCAACGATGTTTACTACTGGAATAAAAAATAGCAATAAAAATGGAATCGCCCAACAGATAAAATAAAATAGTTTTCTAAACTCATTAATGACGGAAGGTAAAATAGTTTTTACTATTTCTTGCCAGCTCATCTCGGGCAGTTTTTCTCCTGTTAAATGGTGTTCAACGGCTTCTGCCAGCAGGCTGTTAAATGGGGATGCGATAATATTCCCAATCACGCTGAAACTGTAAAATACCAGAAGCAATGTCGCCAGCGTCAAAACGGGCCAAAGTAACCACTCAAGCCAGGAAAGCCAAGTGGGAAGCGCTAATATTTGTTGGTCAAAAAACAGAAACAGTGATGACATTCCCCACCAGATAAGCGCTGTAAAAAACAGGACATTGATACTTAATGGAATCATCACATATTTACGAATGGATGGTTTTGTAATCAGGCGAAACCCTTTTAAAAGATAGTGAGCGCCTGTGAATGGATTAGTGATCATAACGAGTAATATGTCATTTGGTTAATGCACGATCAAAATCGTTCAATAAATCATTTTGGTCTTCAATCCCAATCGACAACCGAATCATGCTGTCAGAAATTCCCATTGAAGCACGGCGCTCTGCCCCCATTTCATAAAAAATAGTATGAGCGACTGGAATACCTAAAGTTCGGTTGTCGCCTAAATTACTCGAAGCAACCACGGCTTCCAAAGAGTTTAGAAAGTCAAAACAGTCCACTTGATTCGTCAGTTCGATACTCATTAATGAGCCAGAATGTTTGAATAATTTCTGAGCACGTTCATGTTCAGGGTGACTTTTAATGCTCGGGTGAAATACTTTTTTAACTGTTTGGTGTGATTCAAAAAATCGGGCCAATGTCGCAGCATTTTCACAAGAGCGCTCCATTCTGAGTGCCAATGTTTCCGCACCAATCGCCAAGTGATGAGCCGATTCAGGTGATATCGTTCCTCCCATATCTCTAAGCCCTTTTTTCTTTATTTGCAAAAGCCCCCAGTTAGAAATGGGTCCTTTTTTGTAGTTATCATAAATATTTTTAAATTGGGACCAATCGTAACAGCCTGTTTCGGTGACAGCTCCACCCAACGCATTACCATGTCCGCCAATGTATTTGGTTAACGAATTAATGATCAAACCTGCTTTCACTGATTTAGGCAAAAAAAGATAAGGTGATGTGATGGTGTTATCTACGATATAAAGCAGATTATTACTTTCACAGAACTCACCAATTCCTTCAAGATCACTCACTTGAGTGCAAGGGTTGGCAATGGTTTCAACAAATACTGCCTTGGTATTGGCTTGAACCGCCGCCACGACATTATTTACATCAGTCGCATCAACAAAAGTGACTTCAATCCCCAGCGTTTTTAAGGTATTAAACAGACTATTCGTATTACCAAATAAAAAAGCACTTGAGATCAGATGATCACCCGCACGCAGCAAAGAGATCATAGTCGAAATAATGGCCGACATTCCTGTTGCAAAGCAAACAGAGTCGACTCCCCCTTCCATCAGAGTCACTTTATCTTCCAGTGCAGATGTTGTTGGGTTATTTTGGCGGCCGTATGAATAGCCGCAAGCCTTTCCCTGAAAAACATCTGCCAGCGCATGCACATCATCATATTCAAATGCGACAGAGGTATGAATCGGTTTATGTAATGAACCGTGCTCAATCTTGCTTTGCCGATCATTGTGTAAAATTTTTGTAGTAAAACCTTCAGATTTCATGGGAGCTTAAAAGTACTTTTTAAAGTAAGAGGAGACCTTTGTACGAAAGAGTCATTAACAGGGTTTTTTGATATCAGTTGAGATAATAGCGTAATGGTAGAAAAAATACTGCATACACGCTCATCCGCTTGAATTAGTATTCCGAATGTGTCGCTACTTCGTGACGAAATTATTTGGCATCCCTGCCAAAAATTCACTCACTAACGCGACAGCTAATTCCTTTTGCCCCGACCGTCCTGCGTACGTTACGGCTCCGTACAACATCGTCC
>JAKITI010000017.1 GCA_021648145.1 Gammaproteobacteria bacterium | reverse complement strand
GGTCAGCATTTGTGGGCGAGAGGCTATTGGGTAGCTTCAAGCGGAAACGTGACAGACGAAGTCTGGAAAGCGTATATAGAAAACCAGAAGCCGAACGACCCCGATGATGATTTTAGTGTGCTGTAAGTCGCCTTTAGGCGAAATGACCGGCTTTCAGCCGTAACCTGAAACCACCTGCTTTAGCCGGTGGAGTATTCATTTGAAAAAAACAATATTAACGTATTTATCGTACCGATTAAATAGGCTAAAATAACCGAATCGAACGATATTAAAAGGTGATACTTATGCAAGCCATATCAGCAAATGATGCCAAAACACAATTTTGCGATATGTTATTGAAGGCACAACGTGCACCTATTCAAATCAACAAAAATGGTAAACCCGTTGCTGTCGTTATCTCCGTGGAGGAATATAAAAGCATCGAAGCTCTAAAGTTACAACTATTGCAATCCAAAGCGGCTAAAGCTAAAGACGACATTCATAATGGTAATATGGTAAACGGCGAATCATTTTTTGATGCGCTGGAATCCGGGCAACATGATTAATACGCCAATATACCGGCTTACTCCTGATGCCCAAGCAGATCTCATCAAAATTCGTCGCTATACCCTTAGTCAATGGGGGGAAAGACCAATCACAAAAATATCTCTCTGAACTGCGCCAAACTATCAAGCTTTTATCAGAAACACCAGCCATTGGAAAGCAACGTCACGAAGTTGGAACGGATGTTTCCAGCTTTCCTCACGCCAGCCATGTAATTTATTACACGCTACACGAACAACAGGTCGTGGTGTTTGGTGTGCTCCATAAAAGCATGATACCGCTCACTCATCTGGAAGACCGAAGTACAATCTAAACCAATCAAGTGGCTGTCATACAGCCACTTGACTGCCCAGTTCATGACATAGAAAACAACTAGGCCAAGGCTTTCTACGTTTTAGACTTTTCTCTCTGGGGATTGGGTATTCAGCCCTCGGCGGTGCCGCAGGGCTGAATTTCCCTAATTAATTAAAACTTATACAGCCCGACCCCTTGAATATCAATGACACCAGACTCTGTTCCATACATTTCCATATATTTATATTTTAAGGGCAACAGATCAAAGCCTATTTTTTTAGTCCAATAAGCCATGCATGTAATATCTCCCTGATCCCCTTTGGTGTTGAGTGGAAAGACAGAAGCAACCTTAACGGGATCTGACTCCATAAAATCAGAGTCTACATAAAAATCCACAGTCGCACCATCATCGCAACCACTAAAACCCACCTCTACTTCTACATCATCACCATCAAATTTAGCACTAAGTACCGTAGCAACACGGCCAAAATCCATAACTTTTAGGTCATCCACCCGTACAGGGGCACTATCACCGGATACAACACCTTCCAGAGTTCCACACTCGCCGTTAAAGCTTATTGCTGCTTTTTCCAAACCTGCAACACAAGCATTTCCAAAGGTTTTATAAACATGCGTAGGACAGGGCGCATTAATACACTCGATAGAAGTTTCTTGCTTGGCACAGACGGGATCATATTGCTTCGTGCAAGCCTCTAGACCTTCACACTCAACCTTAACATTCCTAACATCGCCATTAAAACTCCCCACACCATTACTCACATAGCAACTGTTCACACTCTCTGGCTGTTTAAGCACAGAGACTTGATAGTCACTTCGATATGAAAAATCCTTAGAAAATTCAAAAGCCCCATTTTGTTTAATAGCAACAGTAGAACCCGTGACATCCTCCATCAGTGTTATAGAGTCACCCTTTTCAAGACCGCTCACCTCCCCGCCTAATTTACATGCGGTTAAAAATAAAATGAGTATTAAAACTGCAGGTATTTTTATATATTTTAAATATTTCACAACAACCCCCTTATTAAAGGTTTAATGGAAATTAGATGTATCCGTCTATTATGAATATCCATGAAAAAGAAAGGCGTTCACGTAATGAATTAGACAGCACTATTCAAATTCATGAACTTTTTCATGTTAATAATATGACGCAACTAAAAATGTGTCGTACTGCACTATTCCAGCAACACTTTTACTCTAATGCTTGTAAACAGTGTATGTCCATTGAAAAAATGTATCACTATGTAGCACTAATCATTACTACACTATGAAATCAAATAAACCGATTTATAGATTGATTATGATAGTGCGAATAACCAAGGCGCATCCTTACCCCGCTTAGCTTCATAAATATCAATATCACTTACATGCTCCAAAGTCAGCGCAATATCATCCAGACCATTGAGCAAGCAGTATTTACGAAATTTATCAACCTCAAAAAGATAGCTCAACCCTTCTGGGGTCGATACAATTTGTTCAACCAGATTCACTTCCAGCTCGTACCCTTCATTGGGTTCTATATCGACAAACATCTTACCCACTGTTTCTGCATCAAGTACCACCGGTAAGATGCTATTTTTGAAACAGTTATTAAAAAATATATCCGCAAAACTTGGTGCAATTACCACTCGAAAACCATAATCAAACAGTGCCCACGGCGCATGTTCGCGTGATGATCCACAGCCAAAATTTTCCCGCGCCAATAAGATTTGCCCGCCTTGATAACGCTTTTGATTCAATACGAAATCGGGGTTCAAGGGGCGACCACTGTTATTCTGGTCCGGCTCACCGACATCAAGATAGCGCCATTCGTCAAAAAGATTCGGTCCAAAGCCACTGCGTTTAATTGATTTTAAAAACTGCTTTGGAATAATTGCATCGGTATCAACATTGGCACGATCCAAAGGCACAACAATACTTTTTAATGTTTTAAAAGGTTCCATATTTTATACCTGACTGATATCAACAAAATGACCTGCAATCGCTGCCGCTGCCGCCATCGCCGGACTCACTAAATGTGTGCGCCCACCCGCACCTTGTCGCCCTTCAAAGTTACGATTTGAAGTTGAAGCACAGCGCTCACCCGCTTCCAGACGATCTGCATTCATAGCCAGACACATCGAGCAACCCGGCTCACGCCATTCAAAACCGGCCTCAATAAACAGTTTATCTAACCCCTCATCTTCCGCCTGTCTTTTAACCAGACCAGATCCAGGAACAATCAGTGCCAATTTCACATTATCTGCCACACTTCTGCCTTGAATTACTGCCGCCGCTTCACGCATATCTTCAATGCGTGAGTTTGTACACGACCCGATAAAAACCTTATCTATCATTATATCTGTAATTTTAGTGTTCGCATCAACGCCCATATAAGCCAATGCCGCTCGAGTGCTCTCCTGCTTAACTGAATCTGTAATTTCATCAGGATTCGGCACACGACCATCGACTGCTAACACCATTTCTGGCGATGTTCCCCACGTCACTTGCGGTTTAATATCAGCTGCATCAAGCTCAACAACCTGATCAAAATAAGCACCTGCATCACTATGCAAAGTTCTCCACCACGCCATAGCAGAGTCCCACTGCTCTGCATTCGGAGCATAAGGCCGACCTTTGACGTATTCAATTGTCTTGTCATCCACCGCCACCATGCCCGCTCGCGCACCCGCTTCAATCGCCATATTGCACACCGTCATCCGCCCTTCGACAGACAACGCCTCAATCGCGTCACCGGCAAATTCAATCGCATATCCGGTGCCACCTGCGGTACCAATTTTGCCGATAATCGCCAAAACAATATCTTTAGCACCCACGCTGCTACGCACCTGACCATTGACTCGGATCAACATATTTTTCGATTTTTTCTGAATCAAACACTGCGTTGCAAGCACATGCTCCACTTCAGAAGTACCGATACCAAAAGCCAATGCGCCCAAAGCACCATGAGTTGAAGTATGAGAGTCACCGCAAACAACCGTCATACCCGGCAATGTCGCACCCTGCTCAGGGCCAATGACATGCACAATTCCTTGACGCGAATCATTCATATCAAATTCGGTAATACCAAATTCAGAGCAGTTTTTGCTCAATGTTTCTAATTGCAAACGTGCCACGGGGTCAGAAATTCCAGCACTGCGATCTGTCGTCGGAACATTGTGATCCGCCACCGCAAGGCTGGCATCACTACGGCGTGGTTTTCGCCCCGCCATACGCAATCCTTCAAAGGCTTGCGGTGAAGTCACCTCATGCACCAATTGGCGATCAATATATAAAAGTGTTGCACCGTTTTGATCTTCGCGCACCACATGCGCATCCCATAATTTATCGTAAAGTGTTTTTTCAGTCATTGATTGACTCCTCCTTGCCAAACATCATACGGCAACAAAAACACATTACACAAATTCATATTTTTTATATAATATATAACTATATTTCATAGATAGAATCTAAAGCCATGAATACGACTGACTTGAAAACCTTTGTAACGATTGCAGAGTGCGGCTCATTTTCAAAGGCCGCTTCGCTGCTTCACCTCACACAACCCGCCATCAGCAAACGCATTTCATCATTAGAACAATCACTCAACATTCGACTGTTCGATCGCATTGCACGTAAAACCAAGCTGACGGAAGCGGGACAAATGCTTTTGCAGCGTGCCCAGAAAATATTATTGGATCTGGAAGATACACGTCGCCTGATCACCAATATCAGCAGCCATGTGGGCGGTAAATTATCACTCGGTATCAGTCACCACATTGGCTTGCACCGTCTGCCGCCCATACTCAAACAGTACACACAGCAATACCCGGACGTTAAGCTCGATCTGAAATTTATTGATTCCGAAGCGGCATGTCAGGCGGTTGAAAAAAATGAGCTGGAAATCGCAGTAGTGACACTGCCTAACCAGCCATCAAACTCACTGAAATTGCTGCCTGTCTGGCAAGATTCACTGGCCTTTGTGACCGCGCCTGGTTTTCCACTGCAACATGCCACACCACAAACACTGGCCGCGCACCCCGCCATTTTGCCTGCTTACGACACCTATACGCGCGACATTTTGGAGCAACAACTCCACCCCTTTGGAATAAAGCTTAATGTGATGCTAGAAACCAACAATCTGGAAACGATAAAGATGATGGTTTCAATCGGGCTGTGCTGGAGTGTGTTACCTGAAACCATGCTGGATGAAACGGTCTGCGTTCATCCTGTAGAAGATATTGTTATAACGCGCACATTGGGGTTAGTGCACCACAAAGAACGAACACTCTCCAATGCGGCGAATGCATTTATAAAACTGCTGGAGAAAATAGAGGGTTAGCGGAATTTTTGTAGATTGCGCAAGGCGGCATCATATAGCACCTCGTCATCCGCAAGGCTATGATATGTTTCGGCAGCGGTTGCCACTGACTGCATATATGCTATCATTCAAAGTATGACAAAAATAGTAGTAATTGATACTAGCGTCGTAGTTAGTGCCCTGATTGGCGAAAGAGGACCCAGCAGGGTGGTACTTAGAAAGTGCCTCCATGGGGAATATAAACCCCTGATAAGTAATGCACTGTTTCGAGAAATTGAAGACGTAAGCCAACGAGAAAGAATACGGAAAAAATGCCCTTTGGCTGCCACTGAAATAAAAGAATTGCTTAACGCCTTTTACAGCGTTTGTAATTGGACTCCTATTTATTATCTGTGGCGACCAAATATTACAGACGAAGCCGATAATTTTTTGATTGAACTGGGGTTAGCCGGAAATGCCACACATATTGTTACCAATAACATTTCTGACCTGAGAAACTCCGAACTTAATTTCCCCGAATTGACTATTTTGAAACCTGAACAAATATTGAGAGGTGAGTGATATGGCCACATTAACCATTAGACTACCAGACGACAAGCACAACCGCTTAAAAGCGCTGGCTCAATACAGACATATAAGCGTTAACAAATTGGTTGAAGAGTTTTCAACCCAGGCACTCGCAGAATTTGATAGTGAAGTTCGTTTTAGAGCTCTTGCTTCTCGTGGCGATATCGACAAAGGCTTAAACCTGCTAGACAAGCTGGATAAACATTTTTCAAAAAGCTAATCGGGAATGAAAGATTGTACAGCATCACTAAAAACCCCCCACTACCCTCAAAATTTTTGTAGATTAGCGGTGAGCTTGCGAACCCCAACAAATTTATGGTAGTGGGTTAAACCTGAGAGTCAGCATGAATATCCCTGTTAAATTCCACTTTATTAATCAATAGCCCAATGACAATATCATGCATTTCGTCTGTTTTTGAAAAGCAGATTGTTTTGCGAGTCAGTCGTTTAATCCAGGTTCGAAAATTTAGATTTTTGCGTTCAATTTTTTGGGTGTTACGTTTGCCTACTTCATGGCTCTCCGGTTTTAGGTGACGTTCATAAGCGCCCCAGTCATCGGTGTAATAACGGCTGATTTCAAAAGGCTCCAACAAGACTTTAAGTTTTTTAAAAACGACATCTTTACGCCGACCCAACACATACGCCAGTATCGTATTGGTTGCGTGATCAACTCCATACCATAGCCAGCGTTGATTTTCTTTCTTCCCTACAAATGACCACTGTTCATCCAGTTCTGCCTCTTCACAGACAAGTTCAAGCCTCACTTCTCGTTCTTTGCTCACGTTAAATCTAGGATTCACTTGGACAAGCATTTTCGCTTTTTTTTTAGCGTACTGATCACTGTATTTTTATTGATTTTAAGGACTCGCGCCGTATCTCGAATACCGCTTCCATTCATCGCCATTTCTACCGCCTGTTCCTTGATGCCTGCCTCATACGCTCTATAGCGATAGGACAGCATGAATGTTTTTGTTTGACACTCATTATTCTCGCAACGATACCTGGGAATTCCGTGTACGCTTTCTCCCACCTTCTTGATTTCCGGGCTTTTGCACTTCGGGCATTTTATTTCTTCATAGCATTTCATAGCCTACATTATAAAATACTTTTCAAATTTAACCCACTACCATTTTTTACTCATGTAGAACATGGCACGGGCAATATCACCTCGCACTGCTGGACGCGGCTCTGCAAGCCTTTTTCTTTTATCGATTTCAAAATCACATGTGCCTTTTTTTGGCTCGCCAGGCAGTTCGGCAAATGCATATGCACTGCGCTGCCGATTGATTTTTGCCAGCGCCGGAAAAATATTGTGCATGTCAGCCACAATAACATTGAATTGGTGACTGTTACTGCGGCACTGCTTTCTTTTTCCGCATTTCAAGGATTTTGTGACCCAGGCCATCGGAAACACATGCTCAGCGTTAATATCGCGACCGTGACGACTACCGAATTCGCGTCCACAGTAGAGGGTTTTACCACCATTGGCATAGAGTGCTCCCCAAAATTTTGGCAGTGTTTTAAAGTATTCGGTATCTGGTTTTTTCCACGCAAAAGAGTTGCTACAGAAGAGCAGGAATAGTGTCAGCACAAGGATATGGGGTATATATTTAAAGGTGGAAATATAAAAAGGTGAAAAATTTTTCATGGTGTAACCATCCTTTTCTCCAAACCAGGTTTAGTCAATTATATAGCACTGAGCTCAATCTTTGGTGTTTGCAGATACATTCATAGGTTATGCACTTATTATACGAATTCAGGCAAATTATTCTAAAATAAATAAACAAATTGCTTCACCCTTAGAAGATATTGCTATTACATAAACATTAGGTATAGTAATTCACAAGGAATAAACACATTCATAAAATTGCTGGAAAAATATGACAGCCACTATTATTGACGGTAAAGCGATTGCTGAAAAAATCAAAAATGAAATTAAAGAAAAAATTGATCAGCGCTTAGCCAAAGCATTGCCACCACCAGGGCTGGCTGTGATCCTTGTGGGCAGCGATCCGGCATCTGAAATTTATGTTCGTAATAAGCGCAATGCTTGCGCTGCCACTGGTACGCTCTCTCGTGCTCATGATCTGCCTTCTGATATCACTCAAGAAACATTACTTGCGCTGATCGACGAATTAAACAATGACCCTGAAATTCACGGCATTCTGGTTCAATCTCCTTTGCCTGATCACATTGATGAAGAGATTGTTATAGAACGCATTCATCCTGATAAAGATGTTGATGGCTTTCACCCTTACAATATTGGCAGACTAGCAGTTCGTATGCCCACCCTGCGTTCATGCACTCCTTATGGCGTAATGATGTTGTTGGAAAATATCGGTTCAGAACTTAAAGGCAAACATGCGGTGATTGTCGGCGCTTCCAACCATGTGGGTCGTCCCATGGCCATGGAGCTGCTGCTCGCAGGCTGCACCATTACTGTTTGCCACCGTTTCACCAAAGATCTGGCCAAACACGTTGCTGATGCTGACATTCTCGTTGTTGCTGTCGGCAAGCCTGGCATCGTCAAAGGTGAATGGGTGAAGCCAGGAAGTATTGTTATTGATATTGGCATTAATCGCGCAGCGTCAGGGAAGTTAGTGGGTGATGTCGATTTTGATAGCGCCGCTGAACGCGCGGGCTGGATCACTCCAGTTCCAGGTGGAGTCGGCCCCATGACAGTCGCCATGTTATTAAGCAATACTCTGAAGGCTGCCGAACTTAATAGACTTTAGTATTGAAAAGCTATATAAGTTATTTGTGCGCATTCCTAAGTGAGTCGCGCCTAAGGTTGGGATCTAATCAGGACGCTAAATATCAGATCATATCAATTTAACTATCAAGACACGGATAATCACTATGACAAAAGAGTTTAAAGAGCAGCGCCATTTTCGAAGAATTCCCTTTGATACCCGAGTTATTCTTAAAAATGACCATCAGGAATGGTGTTGTCACCTCATTGATATTTCACTTCAAGGCGCATTAGTGGAAGTCAAAGACCCATGGACAGAAACATCCAGTGACCCATTCACTCTGGAATTTTTGCAATCAGGTATTGATGTGCTCATCCATATGGATGTATCCATCAAACATGTAACAGACAGGTTTCTGGGTTTGCAAGTCAAACATATTGACTTGGAAAGTATCAGTCACCTGAAACGCCTTGTCGAACTTAACCTCGGCAGCAGTGATGCAATTAACCGTGAGCTGACTGAACTTGGCAAACAGATGACCTCAGATTGATATAGAGGGCAATGTTATTAATACTGCAACTTCTCATTTTATTAATTGTTGCCAATGGCATACCCATTATTGCAAAGAATATTTTAGGGCAACATTTCAACTATCCAGTCGATGGAGGTATTCATTTTTTTGATGGAAAACCACTCTTTGGAAAATCAAAGACAATACGCGGAGTTGTTCTATCAATCATCATCACACCATTCTTTGCACTTCTTTTGGGACTCGACTGGTATATTGGTATAATCATTGCGAGCGCAGCCATGCTCGGAGACCTGTTCTCAAGCTTTATCAAACGCCGCATGAAAATGCCACCCAGCAGTATGGCACTTGGGATTGACCAAGTGCCGGAAACACTGTTTCCACTGTTAGCATGTCAAAGCCTGTTGAATCTGAGCGCTGAAGAGATAATTGCTATTGTCGTCATATTTTTTATTGTTGAACTCCTGCTCTCCCGTATTCTATATAAACTGAATATTCGTGATAGGCCCTATTAAATATTAAAGAGCCAAGTGAACCCGTATTTCAAAAATATCGTACTAGAATCTACCGGCGCTAAAAGTTTAACGCCTATTGAAGTCATACAAACACTCTGGAGTGGTTACGGAGAAATTGTGCGGGTCGCTCTTACTGGCACAGAAACAGAGTCCGCCGTACTGAAATATATTGTATTGCCTGAAAAGGCCGTACACCCCAGAGGCTGGAATACAAATAACTCTCATGAGCGCAAAATCAAATCCTATGATGTTGAAATGCACTGGTACAGAAACTGGAGCAAGCGCTGTCACTCGTCATGTAGAGTCGCTCAATGTTATGCGGCCACTTCAAAGAACCATGAACATATCATCGTACTAGAGGATCTGGACGCTGCAGGCTTTACTGCACGAAAAACTCGTTTAAACAAAGAAGAGACAAAAGTCTGCCTGAAATGGCTCGCCAATTTTCACGCTACTTTTTTAGGCGAAACCCCAGATGGACTTTGGAAAACAGGCACTTATTGGCATCTTGAAACTCGACCCGATGAACTTTCTGCAATGAAAAATGGCTCACTAAAAAAATCAGCCAAAATGATCGATGAATTATTAAATAAGTGCCGATACAAGACATTAGTTCACGGTGATGCCAAGGTGGCTAACTTCTGCTTCTCTGCAGATGGAAAGAACGTAGCCGCTGTAGATTTTCAATATACTGGCGGAGGGTGTGGTATGAAAGATGTTGTTTATTTCCTAGGAAGCTGCCTGAACGAAAACCAGTGTAAACAGTGGGAGTCTGAGCTATTGGAGTACTATTTTAAAGTGCTCAAGGCCGCATTATACACGACCCAAAAAGAGGTCAATTGGCATGAATTAAAATCAGAATGGCTGGCACTCTTTCCAGTGGCATGGACAGACTTTTACCGCTTTCTTTGCGGCTGGATGCCAACACACAGTAAAATCAATACATACACACAACAAATGGCCGAAAAATCACTCCATCAAATATCGAGAAATAACAACACATGAATAGTAAATTCACCCCCATACTCAACAACACCCATGTCCCTGAATTAACAGAGTTGCCTCCACTCAGCATGGACTGCAAAAGTATTACCGAAGATTTTCGGCGCTATTTTAACCATACGCTAGGAAGGGACAGACACTTCAAATACACACATTACCCTTACGATGCACTGGCTCTTACGTTACGTGATCGCCTCATGGAGCGCTGGAAACATACCCGTTATGCTCATGAAGAGGCTGATTGCAAACGTGCCCACTACATGTCATTAGAGTTTTTAATGGGCAGAGCTTTGGGTAACACCATGCTCAACCTCGACACCCATACCGCGTCCAGTCAGGCTTTGCACAGCTTAGGGCTTGACCTCGAAGAGATTGCCGAAGCTGAGCACGATGCAGGCCTTGGCAATGGTGGCCTGGGTCGTTTGGCGGCCTGTTTTCTTGATAGCTGCGCGACTTTAAATCTTCCTGTCATCGGCTACGGTATTCGCTATGAATATGGCATGTTCCGCCAAAAGCTTGAAAATGGCCATCAGATTGAAGAGCCTGACCATTGGCTGCGTGATGGCAGCTCATGGGAGCTCGAACGCCCTGAATACACTCAGCGCATCCAGTTTGGAGGCCGCAGTGAATATTACCGAGACGCTGACAACAAGATGCGGGTTCGCTGGGTTGATACTCATGATGTCTTCGCCGTTCCCTACGATGTTCCTATTCCAGGTTATCGTAATAATACAGTCAACACTCTGCGTCTCTGGAGCTCTACTGCAACGGATGAGTTTGATTTGGGTGAGTTCAATGCAGGAAGCTACCCTGAATCTGTTGCAGCAAAAAATCAGGCAGAGCATATCTCTATGGTGCTCTACCCCAATGATGCCAGCGAAAATGGCAAAGAACTCCGATTGCGCCAGCAGTACTTTCTCTCATCGGCCAGTTTGCAGGATGTCATGCGACGCTGGATCCGGGATCATGGTAAGGACTTCAGTCAAAATTTTACGGATAAAAACTGCTTCCAACTCAATGATACCCATCCAACCCTCGCCATTGCCGAACTCATGCGACTACTTATGGATGAATATAAACTTGACTGGGATGAAGCGTGGAGCATCACCAGTTCATCAATGGCCTATACGAATCACACACTTCTTCCAGAAGCACTGGAGAAGTGGCCCGTACGTCTGTTCCAGCAACTGCTACCCCGACTACTAGATATTATTTACGAAATCAACGCACGTTTTTTAGCCGAAGTGGCGACACAATGGCCCGGAGACACTGAACGCCAACGCCGTATGTCCATCATTGAAGAGGGTCCTGAACCACAAGTACGTATGGCCTATCTCGCCATCGTCGGCAGCTACTCAGTAAACGGTGTGGCAGAACTGCACTCCAAGCTGCTGCAAGAAGGACTATTCCGTGACTTTTACGATCTTTGGCCTGGAAAGTTCAATAACAAAACCAATGGTGTCACTCAAAGGCGCTGGATGGCCTGGTGCAATCCTGGTATGAGCGACCTGCTTAACGATACGATCGGTAAAAAGTGGATCACTGACCTTGCTCAAATCAGCAAACTAAAACCCTATGCCGATAAAGAAAGTTTTCGTAATCAGTGGCGGCAAATCAAACAAAACAATAAACAGCGATTAGTACAACTCGTTGAAAAAGAGTGTGGTGTCACATTCAAGACCAACGCAATGTTTGATGTTCAAGTCAAACGTATCCACGAATATAAGCGCCAACTATTAAATTTATTGCACATTATTCACCTGTACAAGCGCATCAAACAAGGCGATACAGCAAACTGGACACCCCGCTGCGTTCTTATTGGCGGTAAAGCAGCGCCAGGATACGCCATGGCAAAGCTTATCATCAAACTAACCAACAATATTGCCAACGTGGTCAACCATGACCCTGAGATTGGTGACCAACTAAAGGTGGCTTTTATACCGAATTATTGCGTTTCTGCCATGGAGATCATCTGCCCCGCGACAGACCTTTCTGAACAGATTTCCACGGCTGGAAAAGAGGCTTCAGGCACGGGCAACATGAAGTTCATGATGAATGGCGCAATCACCATTGGGACGCTGGATGGAGCCAATATTGAGATTCGTGAAGAGGTGGGCAATGACAACTTCTTTCTCTTTGGCCTCACCGCGTCTGAAGTTGAAGAAACACGCCATCATTACAACCCCAGCGCCATCATCAATGGTGACGAAGATTTCAAGCACGTCATGCAACTGCTGGAGTGCGGCCACTTCAACCAGTTTGAACCGGGCTTGTTTGATCCAATTATCCATGCCATCACCAGCCCTCATGACCCATGGTTGGTTGCGGCGGATTTCCGCAGCTTTATTGATGCACAAAAGTTAGCATCCGCAGCCTATCAAGATCAGGAACGCTGGACGCGTATGAGCATTCTCAACACCGCCAGCAGTGGAAAATTTTCCACAGATCGCACGATGAAAGAGTACAACGCTGATATCTGGAAATTGACCCCAATAGCGCCTCTTCCGATTAAATAAAAACTGCAGTCACAGCTCAAGTTGCACTATGAAACCCACTATTTCAGAGTGCAACTTGATCGTAACCGATTGAAATAAGTTTTAGTGATCGTGACCACCTTCACCATGTACATGTCTGTGTGCAATCTCTTCTTCACTGGCATCTCGCACGTTAACCACTTCAACGTCAAACTTTAATGTTTTTCCTGCAAATGGGTGGTTTGTATCAACGTCCAGATTTTTCAAGCCTACTTTAGAAACTACCACCTCGCGTGGCCCCTCATTTGTATTGAGTTGCACCACCATTCCAGGTTTGTATCTCACTTTCTTTTTCCCAGGATTCATCACATGTTTAATAGAAACACGTTGTATCGAATCATCTATTACGGAACCATAAGCCTTTTCAGGAGGAAGTATTGTAGTAAACTTGTCTCCAGACTGTTTGCCCGCCATCGCCTCTTCCAGCCCTGCTAACATCCCTTCATGCCCGTACAAATAAACCACAGCACTGCCTTCATAAGAGTCTTCAAGTACGCTCTCATCTCCCTCTTCTCTCAACCTATAATGAAAAGAAACCACTTTATTTACTTCAATAATCATAAATATATTCCAATCTGAATTCATATAATAAATGCATAACCGCTCATTGTGCATAAATACGATACTGTTTCAATAATAATTTGCATCACCAGCCAAAATCCTACCCCATCCATTCCACTAAAAATCCAGTGCCGATCATTGCAAATACACTTGGTTTTATGGTGGTGACTTTTTCATCATTCGTATTTGTAGTTAAGAGCTTTATCTTCTAAATCAAGCAAATATTTTTTATCACTCAAACCACTGGCATAGCCCGTTAATTGACCTGATTTACCGATCACTCGATGGCACGGCACAATGATTGAAATTGGGTTCAAGCCATTGGTTCGACCAATCGCCCTCACCGCTTTTGGATTCTTAACCATGTGTGCTTGCTCAGAGTAACTTCTCGTCTCACCATAAGGTATTTTAAGCAAGGCATTCCACACCGCCACTTGGAATGCTGTGCCTTCAAAATACAGTGGTAAATCAAAAATTATTCTCTGATGGGAAAAATATTCATCCAATTGCAGCTGTGTGCGCGATAAGACTTGATGTTCTTTCTCCACGACATCACTAAAACTACTTTTCAGCCGAGCCCAGTTGTTTCCATCAATTGCTAACACTCTCAAATTATCGCCATCTGTTGCGATATATATCGACCCTACAGGAGAGTTCAGTTTTTGATAGAACAGTGTCATACAGTTTCCTTAAAACAGAGAGTTAAACGATTGCTCTTCAACAATTTCATTGATTGTTTGCTCCAGGTTTCCCGCAATAAAGTGATGAATAAAATGCCCGGAACTGATGCGCCTCACCCCCAATTTTGTCAACGTACTGAAAGAGGGTAAATTTGGCATGCACAGAACATTAATGGGTAAAGAAGTTGATTGAACAACCTTGGCAATCTCCTTCTCATCAACAATACACGGTACAAAAACACCATCTGCGCCGCTCTCTTCATACCGTTTGATTCGCTCAAGCGTTTTTTCAAGTGGATGATCCAAACCCAAAATATAGGAGTCCGTGCGAACATTCAAAAAAATATTCATACCGTTTTTTAATAAATACGACTTCACTTTCAAAATCGTATCGCTAAAAATTTCAGCATCAAGAATTTCCCTTTTTTCGTACACTGCGGAATCTTCTATATTGATGCCTGCCACACCAATTTGGTGCAAAGTTTTGATATTTTCAATGATGTCATCAACATTTCGACTATATCCTCCTTCAATGTCAACGCTCAATGGAATATTGACTTTCGCATGGATTTTTTTCACCATCCACACCAAATCTTCAAAAGGCATATCTTCACCATCGTCATATCCTAATGATGCCGCAATAGCCGCACTTGAAGTGCCAACAGCTTTAAAGCCTAATTTTTGAAACAGCAATGCACTCTGAACATCCCAAACATTACCCAAATGAAAGGCTTTTTTTTGCTGGTGTAACACTTTAAATGGTTTCATGATAAGTTCCTTTAAAAATTAATAATAACAGAACGAATATTGAGCAATATAAGTGATACTCTCAATTACCTCGCAGGTAAAAAAATAGATCAATGGATAGAGAAAGTAGAAAAATATTGGATCAGTTTGGCCAACAACTGCGTTTCTGGCGGAAATCAAAAGGATTCAGTCAACTGGATTTGGCACTGGATGCAAATGTCAGCAGCAAACATATCAGTTTCCTTGAAACTGGGCGCAACAAACCCAGCCGAGAAATGGTTTTATTGCTAGCAAGCACTCTGGAACTGCCCTTGAGAAATCGCAATGAACTTCTTTTATCCGCAGGTTTTTCTGAAAATTACAGCCGCACACCCATCCACAAAAAAGAGATGGAAAATATTCAAAAAGTTCTGGCAATGATGCTTGAAAAACATGAACCTTATCCTGCCATCGTACTGGATTGGGGCTGGAATGTATTAATGGGAAACAGAGGTTACAACAACATGCTGGAGTCAGTGAAATCACTGCAAACTGACTTCTCCACCTCATCCAACATTGTCGAGTTAATATTTGACCCGAAAGGTTTAAAACCTTTCATAAGCAACTGGGAAGAGGTCGCAAGCACAGCGATTCAGCGCCTTCACCGTGAAATGATGGAGAATAAGAACAGGCATGAAAATTTATTGGCGCGTCTATTATCCTATTCCGACACACCTTCACATTGGCGAAACCTGAATTTCAAAAAAAGCCCCGAACCGATGATTTATGTGGAGCTCAAAATAGAAGATGCCTCCCTGAAACTACTCACGACATTATCATCTTTTGGAACGCCCATTGATGTTACCGCAGAAGAGATCGTGATTGAGCAATATTTTCCTGCCGATGAAGCAACAAAACAGTTTTTTGAAAGTAAACCATCTTAGGAACGAGCGCGAAATAAGTTACACTTTATTTTTTCCGTGTAAAAAAACCGATGAGCGACTCGATAGATAGGCCGCCAAAATGATCAGACCACCACCCACCCATTCACTAGGACTAACCACCTCTGCGGCAAGCAGTTGTGCTGAAATTGCCGCTGCGACTAACTCGAACAACAGGATCACTGCTGAGCGCTGAACCGGCATGTGAGTAACGCCATACTGCACCGCCAAGGTCATGCTGCTGATACCTAATATCCCCAGAAGCAAGGCCGCTGTCACGGGCTGCCAAGAGACTTCCGGCAGCGGCAATCCAATACTCAGAATCCAGATGGCAGCCAACAGGGTCGTCCCCCACCAACTCACCAACGTTTTGGTTCGCACCGAGACATCTTGCAATCTGCGAATCAAAACATTGCTTGCGGCGAAGGTCACTCCTGAACTGATCGCTAACCAGTCACTTTTTTCTTGCGGCCAGGGCGACCCCAACATGGGATCCCATAACATGATCAATGCACCAACCATGGCCAGAGCCAGGAGTGCCAATACACTGGCCGACAACCGTTCCCCTAAAAACAGCCAACTGAGCAGGGTTGCCCATAGCGGTGACAGGTAAAACAACAGAATCACCCGTACGACGTTGCCGTCCAGCAGTGCGAGGATAAATGCAATATTGGTCCAACCCACCAACACGGCCAGGGCGGCGAGTTTCCAAGGGTGGCGACGCCACTCGGCCCAGTGCCCCCGTGCCAGCACCATGCCCAACAGCAGAGCTGCAGAATAGATCGTCAAGCTGACCCATAAGCCACTTAGTCCCGCACCCTCTAGCAGACGTAGTGGATACCAGAGTACGCCCCACATGGTGGCTCCGTACAACAAACAGAGCACTGGCCATGAACCGGAAGAAGATTTAAAGAACATAGAGAGCTTGATACTTTCTCTTTCTAAAAGCCGAATGTTTCATCAATGAGCTTGCTGAGTACCTCAGGTTCATATAATTTATTAAGCACTCGCACCTTTTCGCCGTCTCCAGTGAAAAACACTGCGCTGGCCGATGAGGCGCCATAGGTACGCTCAAAACTCTGCCCAGCCGGTACTTTGGTGTCAGCAATAACAAACTCGACACGGTCTTCGTAATCCAAATGAACCTGATTAAAATTTTCCACCAACTCGTAACTGGCAGCATTATAAGAGTCGTAAACCATCACAATGACGGGTTTACCTTGACCAATGAGTGATAGATCGGTTTTGTAACTGGGCGGTAACAGCAACCAAACAGCCGTGATCATCCCAACAATAACAAACGGTATAATGATAAGTTTACGTTTCAAAGTACCCTCCTCCAAAGTGCTTTTAAAATTTTAATTATTAAGCTTTGTTTGTTCATATAACATGGCATCTTCGAGCTTGATGCCATATTTTTCCAAGCGGCTAAAATCAAGCTGAACATCAATATAATCTCCCCCAGAAATTTGCTCGGAAAGTACCGAGACAGTACCAGGAAAAGCGTTCAACAAGCCTTCGATTTTCTGACCTAACGCACTGAATACTTCAATATCATGTGTCAAACAGGGAAAGTGGCGGGATTGCTGATTTAAACAGTTCAAAAAAGTTACGACTAGTCGCCTCTGCAACTTCATCAACACTGATTCCACGAAGCTCGGCAATACATTCCGCAACATGCCGCACATAAGCAGGTTGATTCACTTTTCCACGAAAAGGAACAGGTGCCAGATAAGGTGCATCCGTTTCAATCAGCATGCGATCCAACGGAACCTGTTTTGCAACATCGCGCAACTCTTTTGCACTTTTAAAAGTCACGATACCTGAAAATGAGATATAAAAATTCATATCCATTGCTGCTTGAGCCGTCTCCCAATCCTCTACAAAACAGTGCATCACCCCCCCCACTTCAGAGGCACTCTCTTCGTGTAAAATTCGTAATGTATCTTCCCGTGCATCTCGACAGTGAATAATTAATGGTTTGTTACACTGTTTTGCTGCTGTAATATGCCGTCGAAAACGTGCCTGCTGCTCACCAGTATCCTCTGGCTCTGAACGAAAATAGTCCAGACCTGTTTCACCAATAGCAATGACTTTTGGAGTATAGGCTAATTCACACAACTCTTGGACAGACGGCTCATCAATATCACGCACATTCGGATGAACACCCACACTGGCAAAGACGTTATCAAACTGCTCCGAAATATTAAGTACATCAGGCAGTGATTGCATATCGACCGATACACAAAGAATATGGCTGACACCTTGCTCTCCCGCTTCAGCGATGGCAGATGTTGCATCTGAGGTCTTCTTGAAATCGGCCAGTAAATTGAGGTGGCAATGGGAATCTACAAACAGTTGAGTCATTATTCTTCTTGGTTAAAATATAGCTTGTGAAGCTGAGCTTATCTTACACTCAACATTCATTCAAGGCACTGACACAACTAATAAATAATTTGAACCTCATTGTCACCTGCCAGTTTTTTTATGCGCTGAATGAACTCGTCAGTCGGACTCACCCGCCAATCAGCCCCTAACACCAAACGTGCTCGGGCATTTTCACTTTGGTAGTTAATATTGACAGGGCAGATGCCTTCTCTAAAAGGATCAAGTGTTTTTTCAAGAATCGGTAGAAAATCGCTCTTTTGCTTTGACGAATCAAACTCAACTTCGATGCGTTTGGCGTACATTTCACGCGCCTGAGCAATGTTGTAGATTTTTTCAGCGCTCATTTTAAATCCACCGGAATAATCATCCACACTGATTGAACCACTGACAACGATCAATTGGTCTTTAATAATCAACTCACCATAATGGCTATACGCTTCAGGGAAAACGGCGAGTTCAAAACGGCTTGTGCGGTCATCCAGAATAATGAACGCCATACGGTCGCCTTTGCGGCTATTTCTTGTACGAATATCGACCACCAATCCAGCAATCGTCACGTTTTGGTCGCGGTTTGGTTGTAATTTATTTAACCTTGATGAGATAAACTGTTTCAACTCACTCTCATAACGATCAATGGGATGACCCGTCAGATAAAGCCCTAACGTCTCTTTTTCACCCGTCAGTCGAATTTCATCACTCCACTCTGCCTGAGCAATATAATATTCATCACTGTAGCTTGAATCACCCTCATCTTTCACCGCACTGCCAAACAGATCCGTTTGACCCGTGTCACTATTTTTCTGAGTTTGCTCGGCTAACTTAATTGCCTTGATCAATGTCGCCATGAGTGTTGAACGACCGGCACCCAATTGATCCAGTGCTCCCGAACGCACCAAAGTATCCAGAACCCGGCGATTCGCTTTGCGCAAATCAATACGCTGGCAAAAGTCGAATAGACTTTTATAGATGCCTTCTTTGTTTCGGCTATCAACAATGCTTTCAATAGCGGCTGCCCCTACGCCCTTTATAGCTCCTAAGCCATAAATGATTGAATCATTATCGGGAACGGCAAATGCATACTTACAAAGATTAACATCCGGCGGTAACACATTGATTTTCATGGCTTGACACTCATCCACCAGCATCACAACCTTATCCGTATTATCCATATCCGCTGACAACACGGCCGCCATAAACTGTGCAGGATAGTGTGTTTTTAACCAAGCTGTTTGGTAGGAAACCAAAGCATACGCCGCAGAGTGTGATTTATTAAAGCCATAACCGGCAAACTTTTCCATCAAATCAAAGATGTAGGTGGCCGTCTCTTCTTTGACACTGTTTTTTACCGCGCCCTCAGTAAATATCACGCGCTGCTTTGCCATTTCAGCAGGGTTTTTCTTGCCCATGGCTCGGCGTAACAGATCTGCCGCACCCAGTGAAAACTTAGCAAGCACCTGAGCAATCTGCATCACTTGCTCTTGATAAAGAATCACTCCATAAGTGGGACTTAAAACAGGCTCTAGATCAGGGTGCGGAAATTCAACTTTTGCACGGCCATGTTTACGATTAATAAAATCGTCCACCATGCCCGATTGCAATGGCCCCGGCCTGAACAGTGCAACCAAAGCGATGATCTCTTCAAAACAGTCCGGCTGCAGTCGTTTGATCAAATCTTTCATTCCGCGTGACTCAAGCTGAAAAACAGCCGTCGTCGCACAGTTTTTTAATAAAACAAAGGTCTCTTTATCATCCAAAGGAATTTGAGTGATATCCAAAATATCCTCACCCTTCTCGGATTTTTGTCTGTTTATTGTTTTTAACGCCCAATCAATAATGGTGAGTGTTCGCAGCCCTAAAAAGTCAAACTTAACCAAACCCACGGCTTCAACATCATTTTTATCAAACTGGGTGACTGTGCCCGAAGCGCCCTCCTCACAATAAAGAGGTGTAAAGTCAGTCAGCGCGGAAGGTGATATCACCACGCCTCCCGCATGTTTACCGGCATTACGGGTCACGCCTTCCAGAGAGAGTGCTAAATCAAATAGTGTTTTAACTTCATCCTCTTCGTCATAACGTCTTTTGAGCTCTTCTTCTTGCTCCAGCGCGCCTGTCAACGTGATACCCAATTCAAAAGGAATCAGTTTGGCCAGTTTATCCACCAAACCATAGGGATATCCCAATACACGCCCCACATCTCGCACCACCGCTTTAGCCGCCATCGTGCCATAAGTTATGATTTGTGAAACGCGATCACGACCATAAGTCTGTGCAACATACTCAATCACCCGATCCCGCCCTTCCATACAGAAGTCGATATCAAAATCGGGCATGGAAACACGTTCTGGATTCAAGAAACGTTCAAACAGAAGCTCATATTCAATGGGGTCGAGATCTGTGATTTTAAGCGCATACGCAACAATCGAACCTGCACCAGAACCACGCCCCGGCCCCACGGGAATATCTTGATCTTTCGCCCATTGGATAAAATCGGCCACAATCAAAAAATAACCTGGAAAGCCCATCTTAATGATGACATCAAGCTCAATTTTCAGGCGTTCATGATAAATTTTATGTTTTTCCTGGAAGTCTGGCGCTTGCTGACCAAACAGTAACTCTAAACGTTCATCCAGGCCTTTAGCTGAGATGTCACGAAAATGCTCATCGACGCTCACTCCTTCTGGCACAGGAAAATCAGGCAGTACATTTTTCCCAAGGGTTAATTCGATATTGCAACGCTTTGCAATTTCCACCGTATTTTCCAGCGCTTCAGGAATGTCCGAAAATAGCTCGACCATCTCTTCAGGGGTACGCAGGTATTGTTGTTCACTGTAGTCACGCGGACGGCGCGGATCATCTAGCACTCGTCCTTGATTGATACAGACACGCGCTTCATGTGCATCAAATTCATCCGATTTAATAAAACGTACATCATTGGTCGCCACCACAGGCATTTGAGCTTTGATCGCCAAATCAACAGCCGCATGAATATATTCATCTTCACGCTCCCGCCCCGTACGTTGCAGTTCCAGATAAAACCGATCGGGAAACAGTTCGCACCATTGGTTCAGTAAAGCGGCAGCTTCATCTTGCCTTTTAGCAAGCAATGCCACACCAACATTACCTTCACGCCCTCCTGAAAGCGCGATCAAACCTTCTGTTGCACCGTTTAACCACGATTTTTGAATGATTGGAACACCTTGATGCTGCCCTTCAATATAGCCACGAGAAATTAAACGCGTCAGATTCAGATAACCTTCACGATTTTGAACTAATAACACCAGACGTGATACCGGATCACTGGGGGAGTCACCACTGACCCACAGGTCAACCCCGACAATAGGTTTGATTCCCGCAGCCATTGCAGCGCGATAAAATTTAACCAGACCAAACAGATTATTTTGGTCTGTCACCGCCACCGCTGGCATTCCTGCGGCCGCTATTTTTTTTACCAGCGGTTTGATACGGACAATACCGTCAACCAGAGAAAACTCGGTGTGTACTCTTAAATGGATAAATTTTACAGACATAATTTATATTATAAACACTTACGTACAGGTGCAAAACTACGCCGATGAACCGGTGTAACTCCCAGCGTTTGTAACGCTGCGATATGTGCCTTGGTAGGATACCCTTTATGACCCGCCAACCCATAACCAGGATATTTTTGATCCATCTCAATCATCTCATGATCCCGAGCCACTTTAGCGATAATAGATGCGGCGCTGATTTCAGCCACACGTTGGTCGCCTTTCACTACAGCGATTGATTGACAAGGCAAATCGACGGGGCAACGGTTGCCATCAATCAGAGCAATATCAGGCATTACATTCAAAGCGTAGACCGCTCGGCTCATCGCTAACAAGCTTGCATGAAGAATATTGATCTCATCAATCTCTTCAACTTCAGCCCGACCCAAAGCCCAACTTAATGCTTTTTCTCTGATTTCCAAAAAGAGCACTTCACGTCGTTTCTCACTGAGTTTTTTTGAATCAGCCAAACCTTCAATGGGACTGTTTTGATCAAGAATGACCGCCGCTGCAACAACCGCACCCGCCAAAGGCCCCCGACCCACTTCATCGACACCGACGATCACTTTCCCGCTTTCCAGAATTTTTAGTAGTGGATCAGACATTAATCAAAAACCCCATATTATTTACACCTTTTCGCCAAGCGCCAATGAATGAAAAATACAACACCAGAAACAAGTAAAATAATCAGCATCTGAATCAAACTACGCTTGGCATCATTTTGCTCGTACTTCAATGCTCGCTCTACTCTCTGCTGCTTCTTTTTTTCAAGTTCTTGTGCTGAAATTCCAGGCACTGTTGGGGGCGCTGAAAACAGTTGTTCTCCCCATTTAGCCTCTGGTGGGAGTGGCGGTGGCAACATATGTGGAGGAGTCGATTTAGAGTGACCAGAGTCAACATTGACAGCTTCAGTAGTGACCGAACTACGGCCATGCATTACCATTGGATAGGGTGCTGAAAAAGGACCTTCCAGCTTATATGAGTCAATGGTTATCTCTGGGTATGCAATCTGGGCGAGATCATAAACAATAACCCCAGATGATATGGATATACAAATCATTGAAGCAAAACAGACCGCCAGCGCATAGGTTTCCATCAGTGTTTTTTTCATTTTTTTGAACGCCTTTTATTGAATTTTCGACCCACGGCAACCTTACCATGTGTATGTTGCGTACGTGCTGGCCTGGATTTTTCTGTCCCTTTCCCATAAAAAGTTCTTTTAGTTTTTTGACCACTCCCATCCGGCTGCCAACTTGGAATCAAATGGCGCTTGCCATTTCCAATCAGGTCAGACCGCCCCATATTTTTAAGTGCTTCCCGCAGCATGGGCCAGTTGTTTGAGTCGTGATAACGAAGAAATGCTTTATGCAATCGCCGTGCTATGTCACCCTTTGCTGTAGAAACCGTTTCACTGCGATAGTTCACTCGTTTCAGAGGGTTTCGCTCTGAATAGTACATGGCAGAAGCCACCGCCATCGGTGAAGGCAAAAAGTTTTGAACCTGATCCAGCCTAAAATTGTTTTTCTTCAACCAAAGTGCCAAGTGCAGCATGTCTTTGTCTGTTGACCCTGGGTGTGAGGCAATAAAATAGGGAATCAAATATTGCTCTTTATTGGCCTCTTTTGAATATTTTTCGAACATTTTTTTAAAACGTTCGTAAGTGCCAATACCTGGTTTCATCATCTTACTGAGCGGCCCTTCTTCCGTATGCTCAGGTGCAATTTTGAGATACCCGCCCACATGATGTGTCACTAATTCTTTAACATATTCCGGTGACTCCACCGCTAAATCATAACGCAGCCCAGACGCAATAAAGACTCGTTTAATACCCCGTAACTTGCGTGCTTTTTTATAGAGTTGAATCAACGGCGCATGATCTGTTTTCAAATTGGAACAGATACCCGGATAAACACAAGAGAGTTTACGGCACGCAGATTCAATTTTTGGGGACTCACAATGCAAACGATACATATTGGCCGTCGGGCCACCAAGGTCTGAAATATTGCCAGTAAAACCCGGTGTATGATCTCGAATATTTTCAATCTCATTCAGAATCGATTTTTCGGAACGATTTTGAATAATTCGTCCTTCATGTTCAGTAATCGAGCAAAACGTACATCCGCCAAAACAGCCACGCATAATATTGACTGAAAAACGTATCATCTCATACGCAGGAATATGTGCCTTTTGATAACGTTCATGAGCCACTCGCGTATAGGGCAGCTCAAAAACAGCATCAAGATCTTCGGTTGTTAACGGGATGGGCGGTGGATTCAGCCACACATCACGTGGCCCGTGGCTTTGGATTAAAGCCCGAGCATTTCCTGGGTTTGTTTCCAAATGAAAAATTCGTGAGGTATGCGCGTAAAGGATCTTGTTATTTTTGACTTTTTCATACGATGGCAAACGTATCACTGATTGAGCGCGCTGTTTGATACGGCGTTCAAATTGAATTTCTTTGGAAGGTTTTTCCTTCTTTTCAGCACAGGCCGCCCCACCCTCTTCATTCATGGCATAAGGATCGCGATGAGACTCTATTCGCCCAGGTGTATCAACATCCGTTGAATCAATTTCCAGCCAATCATCAGGAATGCCTCTGCACATAAACGCTGTGCCACGTATATCGGTAAGACTATTCACCGCTTCCCCAGCCGCCAGACGATGCGCAATTTCAACGACTTGCCGCTCACCATTACCAAACACCAACAGATCCGCTTTTGAATCGGGCAAAATAGAACGCCGTACTTGGTCTGACCAGTAATCATAATGAGCTAATCGCCGTAAACTGGCTTCAATACCACCAATAATGATGGGCACACCTTTGAATGCTTCCCGGCAACGCTGAGCATAAACAGCCACAGAACGATCTGGCCGCTTTCCGCCTTCTGCATTAGGGGAATAGGCATCATCAGATCGAAGGCGGCGATCAGAGGTATAACGATTCACCATCGAATCCATATTGCCTGCAGTCACGCCCCAAAATAGATTGGGCTTGCCAAGCACTTTAAATGCTTTTGCGCTTTTCCAGTCTGGCTGCGAGATAATCCCGACCCGAAAACCTTGCGCTTCCAGTAAACGACCAATAAGAGCCATACCAAAGCTTGGGTGATCTACATACGCGTCCCCCGTCACCAAAATCACATCACAACTGTCCCAGCCTAGAACATCCATTTCTTGACGAGACATCGGTAACACGGGCGCAGCGCCAAAGCGTTTAGCCCAATAGGGGCGGTAAGAGAAAATAGAGGGGGCTAATTGCATAATGTTATAAATGATTTTCTTCGTAGATTATTTCATTTGGCAAAGATTATATGAGATTCCAAGTATTTTAATCATATCAAGTCTCATTGAAACATACCGGCTAAAGTAAAATTTCAACAGCAACTTCGTCACTTCTCCCCCTGTTCATCCACCACGAGGATCACATAATGCCCAGACTTATTAAAAATATTTGACTGGTTCGCTATCAAGGTCAAACAGCTTGGAAAAACGCTGTTTGACTTGCTCTAACTCTTGTCCATCCAGGAGCTCACCATTCACAGTAATTTTATATATTGACATTGTACGGCCTTCTTTATTTTCATTATTAAACTGACTGATTGTGTCGGGCTTTACGCGGTGAAAATCGACATCCACCGTGTTATCAACTTTTTTGTTGGTATTAATGATAGCGCGCTTAAGCATGATGGGAAGAATTTGACACTTTTAGAGGCTGTAAATCCTGTTACAGCTCTGTTAATAATTTATGAACCGGAAGATGTTCGACCCCTTCGCTATTGATAAAATCTTTTTTACCTTTCAAGTGAACAATGGTCGCTCTGGTATCTGGAAATTTTGATTTCAAATAACTGAGCCCTTTTGTTATCGAAGAATCTGAAAGTTTGGCCTCAATAAAATGGATGGGACGACCATTTTCAGTAATAACAAAATCAACTTCTCGGCCATATTTGTCTCTGTAGTATCTTAGATCAACATCTCGGCCATTGATGTCCTGTTCATAATAGATCCATTTTAGCAGATGAACTGCGATAAAATTTTCAAAGCGATTACCTTCATCATGCACCGCATTCCAATCATAGAGAAAAACTTTTTGTAGTTTTTTTAGTGCCTTTATTTGTGGCGACCCAAACGGAGAGAGCCGGAATATTGCATAGAGCCGCTCAAGGGCATCAACCCATTTTCCAAGTGTTTTGTTGGATACCTGTATATTTTCAGCAAGAGAGTTGATCGAAAGTGTTCCACCCGCCAAGTCTGGAAGACGGTTATACATGATCTCAATTGTTGCCAGATCATTGAATTGCTCATTGGAAGATATCTCCTCTCTGACGACTCTTTGACGATAAAATCGTGACCATCTATTTGCATTTGATTTGCTCCCTTTTAAAAAAGGCTCAGGAAACCCTGACAGATGATAGAGGTATTGAGCATCTTTTTGCGTAGACATTTTAAGCTCAGAAAAGGTCAAAGGCATTAATCTTAAAAAATAGTAGCGACCTTGAAGGCTATCGCCCCCTTTTCTGAGAATATCCAGCTGAGCACTTCCTGTGACAAGAATTTTTTGTGACGTTCCCGTTTTATCGTAGATACCTTTTAGATAATTTCGCCACTTTAAATATTTATGTACCTCATCGAAAATCCACAGTGGTGCTTTTTTGAACTCCTTATCCAGAATCCTTGTTCTATCCTCGTCTATATCCCAGTTCATATAGTCGGATGTTTTATAGAGTGACTTTGCCAATGTTGTTTTTCCAACTTGCCGAGGGCCGGCAAGCAAAATCATCTTGTAATCATTCAAGTCAGCGTAAATTTGTTTTTTTAACAGGCGCTCCATAACTGCATTATGGCCTATTTAGGATAGGTGTAAAAAAATAGCCGTTCTTTTTGGGATAAGTGTAGAAAAAAGTACATTCACCCTGGCTTCACTCAACAAAACCGATTATTCATTACTATTTATAACCCCTTAATTAGCTGCATATTTTTTTAAGCTCTTTACCATACTGGCCGATGTTTCTATTCAAATACAAAAGCTACGCCTTTTATTTAACAAAATAAATTATAAGACAATCTAATTATGAATACTTTTCTATCACCTGCCACCGCCCTTTTTGATAAATTCAAATTTGCTACCAAGTTTGCGATTATCATCTCTATCTCAATGTTATCAATGCTTTTTTTTGCTGTTATCGTATTAAATAGTGTCAGTGAAAAGGTCAGCAGCAGTGAGCTTCAAGCAGAAGGGCTGAGTTATTTGCTGCCACTGAAACATCTTGGTGAGCATGTGGCTCAGCATCGCGGCATGACCAACGCCTACCTTAATGGTGACAAAAATTTTAAAGATAAAATCATGGCTAAGCGCCAGCAGGTTAACCAAGATTACACAGAGCTGTTAGCACTGGATAAAATCCTGGCCAAAAAATTTGGCTTAAGTGATCAAGTGACCCAATTAGAACAGCGCTGGAAAACCTTAAGCAAAGAATCTTTTTCAATGCAAGCCAAGGCCAGTTTTACAGCCCATAGCATGTTGATCAAGGATATTTTAACCCACATGAAAACCGTCGCTGATGCCACCAACCTCAGCACTGAATCAGCGTTAGATCTGCACTATATTAATATTTCCCTGATTGACTACCTTCCTGTGTTAGTAGAAACACTGGGTAAAACCCGTGGGTTTGGTGCGGGACGAGCAGCAGAAAAATCCATGAATGATGCACAACGTTTGCATATTACCTCTTTGCTGAGCAATATAGAATCTATCAACGAGCACCTTGCGACTGGTCTATATATCGCCTTTGATGGCCACCCTGTTATTAAAGAAAATCTGGCCAGCCTATTGGCAGAGGTTGAAAAAAACAATCAAACCTTTATTGAATTAAGTATTAAAGAGTTAGTTAGCACGCCAAACATTAATATCGACTCAAAACAGTATTTTTCAGAAGGCAGTAAAACAATTGCAAGTAACCTAGCACTTTATGGTGAAATGAGTCAGGTCGCTGCCCAACTTCTGAATGAACGCAAACAAGCCGCAAAGAACCAGAAGCTATCGGTTGTTATAGGGCTTACTACAGCCTTCTTTGTATTACTTTATCTGTTCGCAGCTCTTTTTATCTCTATCAGAAACAACATTGCACAGATCAGTCGCTGCGTCTCTAAACTGGCTGAGGGTGATTTTCAAAAGCTTCCCGAGTTTAACTCACATGATGAGTTAGCAGAAATTGGCAACTCACTCAATTATTTGCGAATACGTGTGGCGAAACGTGTGTCAGGAGTTTTACAATCATCAAGCTTGCTTGTTGGACAGTCTGAAAAAATGATGAAGGTTAGCAAAGAAGAGCGTCAGAAAATAGAGATGCAAAAAGGTGAAATCATAGGGGTATCCAATGCAGTTTCGCAAATGAATATAGCCATTCAGGACGTAGCCACCACTACAAGTAAAGCGGCCGAAACGGCACAAAAAGCAAACCAGTCAGCCAATGAAGGCACTAAAACGGTTCAGCTGATGATTACTGATATTGAATCATTAAATAAAGAGGTTGATGAAGCCAGCCATGTTATTGAACAGCTTGAGCAAGGCAGCAACGACATCAGTAAAATTTTGGAAGTCATCCGAAATATTTCAGAGCAAACCAACCTGCTTGCTCTTAATGCCGCTATTGAAGCTGCACGTGCGGGTGAGCAAGGGCGTGGCTTTGCCGTTGTTGCCGATGAAGTTCGCATTCTGGCCCGACGTACCCAGGATGCGACACTTGAAATTCAAAGCATGATTGACCAATTGCAAAGTGGCTCTCGTTCGGCAACAGCGGTGATGCTTAAAAGTAGCCAAAGTGCCAAAGAAACACTTCAGCAAGCCACCAATACCAGCGAAATGTTTTCTAAAATTGCAGACAATATCCAACATATCAATGATGTAACAAGGCAAATTGCCAGCACCACTGAAGAGCAATCAGCCATGGCTAATGAAATTGACAATAACGTTGCAACCATTACCCAATACGCCAATGAAACCGCCTCAATTGGCTTCCAGTCCTTTCTTGCTAACAACAAAGTGGCTTCACTATCGATGGAAGTAAGAACCCTGCTGAATAGTTTTGTGATTAATGAAGCAGAAATTAGCCACTCTAAATCGACAGATGTCGAGCCTCTATTTGTCTGGGGCGATCAGTATTGCATTGGCGTCACAGAAGTTGATCGCCAGCATCAAATATTGGTACATCTTATCAATGATTTGAATCAAGGAATTGCCGAAAAACATAGTATGGATTCCATCCAGAAAGCACTTGATTCTCTTGTGCAATATACCATTAGCCACTTTGCCTTTGAGGAAGAGTTGTTTGCTCACTCTGAGTACCCTGATGTTGAAGCACATAAACAGTCCCATAAAAAACTGGTTGGCCAAGTCATTGGCTTTGTTGATCGGGTCAAGGCCGGCGATCACAGCGAGCAGTTATTTAATGAGCTGCTTACTTTCCTTAAAGAGTGGTTAATTCACCATATTCAAGGGACAGATAAAAAATATGTTCACCATTTTAAGCAACATGGGCTTATGTAGGCTCTGGCTTCAGTATCTCGCAACTATTGATCGGTATTTTGAGATCCGAAATATTGTGGCTGCCCCGTACTCTCTCGCACGCTGAACCACAGTTCACCATCTATGTTGATCTTACGGCTTTGATTTTCCAGAGTATGAAATGGAACATGGGTAAGCAAATCATACCAATGCCCAATCAGCATGCCTGTTTTCCCTGACATGGCTGCGTGCGTAGCTGCGCGAGCCAGACGGCTACAGTAAAGTTGATCGGATGAGTTAGGGCCTGTCGCACGAATCATATAGCTGGGATCAAAGTATTTCATTGATACTTGAATTCCGTAATTTGTCAGGTGTTGTTTGAGCTCTTTTTTAAGGAAGAGTCCAATATCGCCCAGCTTAATATTTCCTGATGCATCAGTTTCATTGATTGCACGGGATACAAAATTTTGCCCAGCACCTTCTGCAACAACAATAACAACATGATCTTTGACGCTTAGACGCTTTTCAATCAAGTCAAATAGACCACCATCACCCTTTAGGTTAAAAGGAAGTTCTGGAACCAAACAGATATTGGCATTACCCGATGCAATGCTTGCAGTTGCAGCAATAAAACCTGCATCACGCCCCATCAGCTTAACCAGGCCTATTCCATTCAGCATGCCTTTAGCCTCAATTTCTGCGGCATTAATCACATCGGCTGCTTTTTCAACGGCGGTTGAAAAACCAAAGGTGCGACGTACAAATGGAATATCATTATCAATAGTTTTGGGAATGCCAATGATTGAGATGGCTTTTTTACGTTGTTTGATCTCCTTCCATATGGATGTTCCGCCGCGCATGGTGCCATCGCCACCAATAATAAAAAGCATATTGATATCCAGCCGTTCCAGCGAATCAACAATTTCCTTGCTCAATGGTGTGCCTCGTGATGAACCAAGAATAGTCCCTCCTTGAGATTGAATGTTTGAAACAAAATCAGGTGTCAATACGATAGGTTCCATCGCCCCTTTCATCGCTAACCCCTGATAACCGTAACGAATACCCATGATATTCTGGCATTGGTATACATACCAAAGCTGCATCACTAATTCACGAATCACGGCGTTAAACCCAGGGCACAATCCTCCACATGTCACAATCGCAGCACGAACATGTTTCGACTGAAAAAAAAGTTTTTCACGAGGCCCGGCTAACTCAAATGTTTCGGTCTCAATATCTCTGATTTTTTCACATTGTGTTGCGATCAAGGGCAGGCGTTTATCATCCGTTTGATAAGAAATTTTTTGCTGCTTGCTAATAGGGTTAGGGTATTTACAGGAACCTAAATGGTCGATTGTAAAAGTTGTTTTTGACATTTTGATGACTCTAAATTCCGAATAAATGGTGAAATCTTGATAAGATAGTCAGTATTCCACACCCCCGACTCAATAATTATGACAGATTCAGCAACAATACCCACTCTGATAAATTCAATCGAAAAATTACGCAAAGAAATTCGTTATCACAACCATCGTTACTACGTGCTTGATGAACCCGAAATTTCAGATGCACACTATGATCGCCTGTTAGTTGAACTGGTTGCGCTAGAGCACTCCCACCCTGATTTGATTACAATCGATTCACCGACCATGCGTGTCGGAGCAGAGCCACTTTCAGCATTTGGGGAAGTCAAACATAGCGTTCCCATGCTTTCTCTCAGCAATGTTTTTTCTGATGAAGAGTTTCAGGACTTTAATCACCGCCTGTGTGAAACATTGGATGTTAAGGAAATTGATTACGTGGCAGAGCCTAAACTTGATGGCCTGGCCATCAGCTTGCTGTACGAAAAAGGGGTATTAATACGCGGTGCGACACGGGGTGATGGCATGACGGGTGAGAATGTCACACAAAATATTCGTACGATTCAATCCATACCACTTAAATTACAAGGGAAAAATTACCCTGAAACTTTAGAAGTGCGCGGTGAAGTTTTTATGCCTAAAGAGGGGTTTGAAAAGCTCAATGCCAAGCAACTTGAAAATGGCGATAAAGTTTTTGTCAATCCACGTAATGCGGCGGCGGGAAGTTTGCGTCAACTGGATTCAAAAATTACCGCAACAAGGCCTCTCTATTTTTATTGCTACGGTTGGGGCAGCGTTAATGGCCTGACGCTTCCCGAGCTTCATAGCGATATGATGAACCATTTATATCACTGGGGACTCCCAGTTCAACAGGAGATGGAAATCGTTAACGGTGTAAAAGGTTGCCATGATTATTATACTCAATTAGCCGAAAAACGTAATCAACTGCCTTACGAAATTGACGGAATCGTTTACAAGGTCAACAAACTTGATCAACAAGCAGATCTTGGTTTTGTTTCTCGTGCGCCACGCTGGGCAACGGCGCGTAAATTTCCACCGCAAGAGGAGATGACGCGTGTATTGGCCATCGACATTCAAGTTGGACGCACTGGCGCACTGACCCCCGTGGCGCGTTTGGAGCCCGTTTTTGTAGGAGGCGTTACGGTAACGAATGCAACGCTTCATAACGAAGATGAAATTCAGCGTAAAGATGTTCGTGTGGGAGATTATGTGATTGTGCGTCGTGCAGGCGATGTGATTCCTGAAGTGGCCGGGCCTGTTATTTCACAGCGCAATCACAGCAATAAACCTTTCAAAATGCCGTCACATTGTCCTGCTTGTGGTTCAGATGTTGAACGTGGTGAAGGTGAAACGGTATCCCGTTGCAGTGGAGGGCTTTATTGCCCTCAGCAGAGCATTGAAGCGATTAAACATTTTGCATCGCGTCGAGCAATGGATATTGAGGGATTAGGGGATAAGCTGGTTGAGCAACTGGTTGAAAGCAGGTTAATCAGTGATGTTTCTGGGCTATATACGCTAACAGTTCAGCAGCTATCCGAGTTAGAACGTATGGCAAAAAAATCGGCAGATAACTTGATTGCAGCATTGGAAAAAAGCAAAAGCACAACACTCCCTCGATTTTTATTTGCACTGGGTCTTCGTGGAGTGGGAGAAACAACGGCACGTAATCTAGCTCACTTTTATGGGTCACTGGAGAAAATCAGACATGCCTCAGAAGAGAAGTTACAAGAGGTCTCTGATATTGGCCCCATTGTCGCTGCACATATCGTCACTTTTTTTCATCAGTCTCACAATATGGAAGTCATTGATCGTTTGATTGAAGCCGGTGTCAATTGGCCTGATATTCAAGTGTCAAACAGCAATTACAAACCACTTACAGGAAAAACCTTCGTCGTCACAGGAACCTTGAATCGCTTCAGCCGACAGGAAGCGAAAGAGCTGCTTCAAGGGCTTGGAGCAAAAGTAAGCGGCAGTGTATCTAAAAAAACAGACTACCTGCTTGCTGGAGAAAAAGCAGGCTCAAAGCTCGGCAAAGCCGAGACACTGGGTGTAAAAATATTAGATGAAAATGGCTTTTTGAGCATCATACAGAAAGCTGAAACCGAATCTTGATTCTAAAGATACAATTAAGCCGCTATTCAGGGAACCGCCGCGCATCATTCCGAGGACGCGGTGGGCAGTTAGGAGGCCCCCAGTTTTTTTCAACAAATAGATGGATTAACAATACACTCGCCCACAGCGTAGCAAGCACACCATGAGACCAAACCAATAAGTTCATCCCATAAACAACGGCACTGATTTTAAACAACATAATCGTTACCACACATAAAATACCAGCCGTCTGATATAGCCACCATTTACAGTCACCAAACACGAACCAGAAGGTAACAAAAAAATAGATCACCCCCATCACCCCCATCACCCAGTGAAAGCTATAGAACATCGCTTCTGATAGAAAGAGTAACATTCCGATTTCAACAGCACATAATGTAGCCACTGTAAATTTGTGATAAAAAAAGCTCATCGATTTCCTATCTATTTGGGGTACAATATCCTTCATTTTAAACGAACAGGCTTTCTAAAAAAACTGATGAACAGCAAAACCACCTTATTCTTGGTCGCTCCTTTAGCTATCTGGGCACTCTGGACGCTTTTTTCACCTTCAGACAGTGACAATAAAAAACCTGAAAAACGAATGTGGAATGCTACAGTAAACGAACAAGGCCAGCTCTCTGTTTTAGGGGTCACAATTGATCAGACCACTCTCAAAGAAGCGACAAAAATACTCAATAGCCACAGCGAGCAAGCTCTTTTTATAAGCCCCAAAAATAGTGATAAAAAACCTGTTATTGAAGCATTTTTCCCGAAAATGCCAGATGGCAGCAAGATGATTTTAAATTTGGCTGCAAGTGATGAACTAATCGAAAAAATAATTAATAGTGCGTACAGCCCAATGGCTTTTCCTTCAGGAAATATAAAATTCAAAATTGCTGAAGAGCACATGCAGGCCATTGAAACTCTAAAAGTCAGTAGCATGACCGCAATTCCTCGTATCAAAATCACCCAGAAAATGCTCATTAACCAATTTGGCTCTCCCGAACAACAAGTCCTTGACGGTGATATTATGCATAACCTTTACCCCCAAATAGGACTTGATGCTATTTTAGATCAGAGTGGCGAAGTTATGCTGCAATTTGTTGCTCCAGATAGTTTTCAGAAAATATTAACATCATTAGGTGTAACACCTGATTTAGGAACGAGCACGGAATAACTTATATCATGACAGAGCTCTTCATTTCAGCCATTGCAATTGGCTTTTTTGGCAGTCTGCACTGTATTGGAATGTGTGGTGGATTGGTCAGCGCACTCTGTATGACACGCCCTAAGCTTTGGTGGCCTGGATTACTCAGCTACCAATTGGGGCGCGTTTTTACGTATACCGTTTTGGGATTTATTGCGGGGTTCTTGGGTAGCAGCCTTGGTGATATTGCATGGTTCAAACAGGCTCAATGGTTACTGACTCTGTTGGCGGGCGGACTTATGATTCTCTTTGCCTGTTATTTAGGCGGCTGGCTCCCTGATCCGTTTTCTAGGCTCACCGCAAAAATATCACAGGCAACAGGCATGACTTTCTGGATAAAAAAAGCATCAAGCAGCAACAGACTTGATGCCTGGCTGATTGTCGGCATGCTTAATGGCCTGTTGCCATGTGGTTTGGTATATGCTGGTTTAGCGCTAAGCTTAACCGTCTCATCACCATATTATGGTGCGATAACAATGTTTCTTTTTGGCTTGGGCACTGTTCCCGCCATGCTTGTCACCCCGACACTACTGCGAAAAATAACCCCGGTGAAACGTGGACATTTTTTGAAAATTGCAGCTCTGTTATTAATTGCTTTAGGTCTATTGACTATGTTACGCGGTAATCTACACCATCATGATCATTCCGCAACTAGCCAGCTGAATGATCATAGCACCCATACCCAACATCACTAATTATTTTCGTTATAAGCATGTGGCTCGCATTGATTGAACTCACAGTAATTATTGTACTCTTCGTGGCTATTTATTGGCTTATTCGAAAATAACTCCCTTCATCCCTCTTCAACCAGATCGTTTTTTTCCTTATGTGAATCCGGAGTACGACCGTGCATAGCATGCCCCAATGTTTCCGATTCCATCACAGTCAGCACCAGAACAGTGACCATAACAGGCAAAATACCTAAACCACCGACAACAGCAAAAGCAAGCTCCTTCATGATACCTGCGTAACTATAAAGCAACCATGCGATTGTTCCTCCAATAAAAAGCGCAATATAAGTAATTAAAAATATTTTGGTTCTTTTAACAACAACTTGCCAATGGCTTCTTATAAGCAAACACTCAGACTTCACCTCTGATTTTCCACGAATCAATGTATATGAAAAAATTAATAGAGCAATCACTGGAACAATTGCCGTCACCCATAAGTGAGACGAATTGCTTGCAGTAATAATTGATAGCAAAATATGGTTGCCAACCATATTAAAAAGAAACAGTTGATGCGGCAGTTGTGCTATTTTCAACTCTTTTTTTGAATAGCTGTGTTTACTCATCATCACTCCCTTTTTTGATCATGTTTTCTGATTTCTGGGCTTTTTGGGCTGTATACTTTCGATGTACTTCAGGTAATAACGGGTCATCATCATCGGTTAAAATACGATGCCGTGGCCCTTCCATATCATCATATTGACCACTGCGTGCTGACCAGAAAAATACGGCTATTGCGCCAACAGCAAGCAAAATCATTGCCGGAATCAAACTATAAATTACATCCATAATGCCTCACCCTTAATACTTTTATGTTTTGCACCGTTTTCGAATCAACATTGCATTGCCAATCACAAGTAAAGAGCTAATTGGCATGGCAATCGAAGCAAAAACAGGCGTTAAATTTGCCGACATTGCTAATGGAACAAGAATAATATTATAACCAAAAGATATATAAATATTCTGTCGAATGGTGCGAATGGTCTGACGCGCCAGATTCAGAGCAAATTGAATCTTTAACAGTTCATTACTCATAAGCACAATATCGGCAGAGTCCATAGATATATCCGTACCACAGCCCATAGCGATTCCAACATCAGCGCGACTTAATGCAGGCGCATCGTTCACACCGTCGCCCACCATAACAACACACTCACCACGGATCTGTAAATCAGCGATGATTTTCTCTTTATCTTCAGGCCGCACATGCGCAATGACTTCAATATCACCACCCAAGGACTCTGCTACATATTCAGCCGCTCCCTGGCTGTCGCCTGTCAACAAAGTAATACCTACCCCTTCTGATCGCAATGCACGAATCAACTCACTCGCGTCATCCCTGACTTTATCCTGAACTACAATCAAGGCGGCCAGTTGTCCATCAATGGCAACAAAAACGGCCACTCCCATCGCATGCTCCACGGCATATGATTTTTTCTCTAATTCTGCGGAAATAACAATCCCTTGCTCTTCCAGTATCGCTCTATTACCAATTATCATTGTATGATTGGCAACGACAGCCGTGACTCCTCGACCCGGTATACTTTCAAATTCAGAAATTTTTTCTTTTTGAAAACTCTTTTTTTGTTGTTCATTCGTTTCAATTGACTTAGCCACAATCGCTTTGGCAATTGAGTGCTCTGAATGTGATTCCACTTGTGCTGTCAAACTTAATAGCTCATCCACTTGCAATAAACTTTTATCGCTCAAACAAATTTCGGATACCACCATACGCCCTTCGGTCAATGTGCCTGTTTTATCAAATACAATATGTGTCGCGCCAGCGAGTGTTTCTAATGCAGCGCCGTTTTTCACCAGCACTCCATTTCCAGCACCATGCCCGACACTCACCGCCAAGCTCATTGGTGTCGCCAAACCAAATGCGCATGGACAAGTAATAATCAATACCGAAACAGCAGCCAGAAGTGCAGTATCAAAATCAGCATGATGAGACCAAAAGATAAAGGTTGCTGTTGCCAAGCCTATGATGACGGCAATGAACCAGGGAACAATACGGTCAGTGAGTGATTGAATCGGTGCTTTTGAGCCTTGAGCAGATTCAACCAAATGAATAATTTTGGCCAGCGCAGTATTTTTTCCAAGCTGATTGACTTCAACGGTCAATGTTCCTCGACCATTGACTGTACCTGCTGCAACTTCATCACCGATCTGTTTTTTTACCGCGCGTGACTCTCCTGTCAGCATTGATTCATCAAGGCTTGACTTCCCTTCGACAATCAACCCATCAACAGGCAATTTTTCACCTGGACGAACCAATACATGATCACCTAATGCCAAACGACGTACACTGACGAGTGTCGGTTCACCATTTTCAATTCGCATTGCAGAGCGCGGTTGCAATCCCATTAGGCGGCTGGTTGCTGATGTTGCATTGCGCCGTGACATCCCTTCCAGATAGCGCCCAATCAGAATAATAAAAAGAAATGCAACCACAGTATCAAAATAGGCATCCCCTACTCCAGAAATCGTAACCCATACGGAATAAGCATAAGTTGCAATAACACCAATGCTGATAGGAAGATCCATATTCAGCTGACGGTGTATTAAACCTAATAGAGCCCCTTTTAAAAAAGGCCAGCCAGAATAAAGAAGTACAGGCGTTGCCAAAAATAGACTTACCCAATGAAAAAACTGTTTATGCTCAGGGTCAATCCCGGAGGCGGAAAGCTCGCCTGCATAAAGGGAAATTGAAATCCACATAATATTGGCCATACCAAAACCGGCAAAAGCCATACGATAAAGCATGGATTTATTCTGTTTTACAGCCAAACCTTCAGCGCGCTTAGCATCAAAAGGAGTCGCACCATACCCTAAAGCATTTAATCGTTTTAAAATCCGAGACAGTTTGATTAGGGATTGATCCCAGCGGAGTCGCAAGCGGTGGTGGGCTAAATTAACTTCAGCAACAAGAACTCCATCAAGAGGTTCCAACGCACGCTCAATAAGCCAGACACAAGCTGAACAATGGATGCCTTCAATTAAAAGGGTTGCTTCAGATTCATTGCCTGCCGTGATCACAAACTCTGCTTGCACATCATCCAGATCAAACTGTTCAGGGTCTTGATTCTGCTGTGGGGGTGGCGCTATTTCTGCTGATTGTAGGCGTTGATAAAATCCACCCAGACCTGAATCATAAATTGTCTGGCAAACAACAACACACCCTGAGCAACAAAACTCATGCTTTTCACCTGCAACTTCGGCTTCTTGCCTACCCTCTTCCGTCACAGGTAAACCACAATGAAAACAGCTATGCGAGTTCATAGTATGATGATATCTTTACTTTTCGATAAAAACTCGCTTGGCAATATCCATCTCATCTTCTCCCTGCTTTACAACAATGAGTAAATCCCAATGACCTGGCAAGGGAAATGACACTTTAGCACTGTACATAGTTTTGGACTCTACAGACATTTCCATAGAAAAATCCTGATTTACGTTGTCAGGGCGATATGCCAAAAACTGGGCAGTCGTATCGGGAATAGGGTACCCATCAGAGTCAACAACTTTTAAACGATAGTTTTGAGGTGTATTCATTCGTGGCTCGGCTGGTACTAGTAAATTCATCTTCCACCCTAGGCGATTTTCTGTCTCCTGACGGTCACCTTCTGCCTCAAAATAATTTTTTCCTCGCTCATAAAAGTCATCAACAACCAATCCATGCGCTGTTTTAGACCCCATGTAAATCATAAACATATTGACACAGATCATGACGACAATAAGGCCAGTCATCCCCCAAACCCAAGGGCTTTTCCAGCCTGGAGTGTATTCTTCACCTGAACGGTGCGAAGATTTATTGTTTTCTTGATTATTTGATGACATAAAGCACAACTCAATTCAATTACAAAAAATATCCGATTAAAGCAAAACCCAAAAAATATTTATGCTTTCAGGGTTCTGGTTTTAGAATCAGGGTTTGGCAAAAAAGTTTTCATATCGCTCAGAAATTTTAATGTCACTGTCTACCGTTGTAATTGTAAAATACACAGGGACTTTTTTATCTACCACCTTATCAGGCATGGCTTCCAACCGGACACTGAAAGGAATCATCTTATTTGGTTTAAGTATAACAAATTCACCCACCCCCTTCATGACAATACCATCAATACCCTCAACAGAAATTTTCACATTGAGCGCTTCAGGTGTTTTATTCAAAATTTTAAATGTATAACTATTGCGTATAGATCCATCAGACATAGTGACATACATAGGCTGACGCTCATGAATAACCGTTACTGCCAGTGGCGGAATATTCAGCAAACCCATTACAATTGCCATGATTGCAATCAAACTGATGCCTGCATATATTATGACCCGAGGTCGTTTATATACTGGAGGCAAATCAATACCTTCAATTTCTTTTTCAGAATTGTAACGAATCAGACCCCGTGGTCTATTCACTTTATCCATTATGTCATCACAAGCATCAATGCAGACACCGCACATGATACAGCCTTCTTGCAACGCTGAGTTACGTATATCAACCCCCATTGGACACACCGCAACACAGACTTTGCAATCAATACAATCTCCATGCTCCGAGTCAATCACCCCTTTTTTAGCTTTACTTCTAGGTTCACCTCTTTTTACATCATAGGTTGGCAAAATTGAATCTTTATCAATCATCACAGATTGAATTCGAGCATACGGGCAGAGCCATAAACAGACCTGATCTCTCATAAAACCGGCAAACAAAAATGTACCGACAAAAAAGGCCAGTAAAGTCACCCATACATAGAGGTGTGCCTGGAGAGTAAAAATATCAACCCATAATTGATAGGCATCCGTAAAATAAGCCGCGAAGGTAATTCCCGTAAGCAGTGAAATCAAAATCCAAATCAAATATTTAAATGATTTTTTTCGGATTTTTTTCGCGCTCCAGGGAGCATCATCCAGCTTTCTTCTTTGTGTGGGATTCCCTTCAATCCAACTTTCAATTTGAACAAACCAATCGGTCCATACTGTTTGAAAACAGAAATAACCACAAAAAACACGCCCTGCAATTGCGGTGATCCCAAACAACATCATTGCGAGCAGAATCAACAAAAACGCCAACATCCATATATCTTGCGGGTAAACAGTGATAGAAAACAGATGAAATTGTCGCTTTGGAATATCAAAAAGAATCGATTGCTGGCCATCCCAACGCAGGTAAGGTAATAAAATATATCCAATCCAGAAAACCCATGCAAAATTCTTATAGTTCCTAAATCGTCCAGAAACTTTTTTAGGGTGAATTTTTTTACCGCCCAAATTCACATCAAAGTGCTCAGCACTTTCATTGTAAATTTTTTCTATATTATGGATATTTTCTAAATTGTTTTTTTCTTCACTCACACTTTTATTTTTCCATTAAAAATTATGTACGAGATTTTAAAAAAAATAAAAAGTAAAGGGGCAAAATGCCCCTTTACTTTTTCCAAAGATTTTTATAACTAACTTTTATCAGAATCGTCATTCATCAGTTTGTAACCTTTAATGAACATATATACAACAATGATAACGGTAGCAACAACAGTAAGAATTGCACCAATTGCAACTGCGTCCATAATGAACCTCCTAAAATTTTAGTGTTAGAAAGGAAGAGATACAATCCCTTCCTTAAAAGGTTATGGAAGGGATTACTCCGATTGGCCTCCGCCAAGAGACCAGACCTTAACGGTTAACAATTTAATGTCATTTGTCGATAGTCTGTCACCAAATGCTGGCATGACACCATCTACAGTACCATCAACACCGTCTTGATTAACACCATGTTTAATAACATTCATCACAGCTTCACGATCACTGCCAAAGCGCCAGATACCATCAGTCAGGTTCGCTGAACCCATCCATTTGTTACCTTTTGCATCAGCACCGTGACATGCAAAGCAACCTGCCGCCTGGTAAGCATCCCAACCTTCCTGGGTTGCACTCCCTGCTGCTGCTGCAATCACAAAATCAGTCAAAAGATTGATTTGCGTGTCATCAAGAGTACCTGTATGAGCTGGCATATTTCCTTTACGACCACTGGCAATTGTAGTGGTGATATCTGAAACAGTACCCCCATACAACCAGTCATCATCCAGCAGCACAGGAAACATACCTGCTATGCCTTGGCCATTTGAGCCATGACAAGCAGCACAGTAATCACCAAATAACGCTTTGGTTGATGAGTTAGCAAAATTAAGCATTTCAGGGTCATTGATAATATCCTGAGCACTCATTGTTTCCAACTTATCGAGATAAGGTTTACGAATCGCATCATTTGCAGCAACCGCTTCCTTATACTCACCAATTGCAGTCCAGCCAATCACACCTTTAGTATGGTCTGTTACCAAAGGAATTGATGGGTAGATGATTAAATACACTATTACCCAAACAGCACTTAGGTAAAAAGCAATTGTCCACCAACGTGGTGGCGGGTTAGTTAATTCCCGAATACCGTCCCACTCATGTCCGGTATCAGGCACCTGATTTTGGCTATTTTTTATCGCCATGGTTATCCTCTCCAACAGTCGAGTTATCTTTTAATACGAAATCACGATGACTTTCGAGCTTATCTTTATTTTTAGGATTAAATACATAAAAATAAAGAATAAGCATCAAAACGCTTAGGATAATGACGGCCACAAGCCCGAACCAATCGGTATCAGTCATAGCCGCCCAATCCGTGTGAAAATACTCCTTCACGGATTCAATCATTGACGGTAATCCTTTCCTTCCTGGAAATTTACCATCGTACCCAATACTTGCAAATAAGCGATCATGGCATCCATTCCTGTTTTGCCTTGAACCGCATCAGCTGCTCCATCCATATCTGCTTGAGTATAAGGAACCCCAACTATCGATAAAGCGTTCATCTTTTTTGCAGTCATCGTATGATCTATTATTTCAGTTGCTAACCACGGATAAGCAGGCATCACAGTTTCAGGTACAACAGACTTAGGCTCCATCATATGCTGATAGTGCCACTCGTCTGAGTATTTACCACCGACACGAGCCAAATCAGGTCCAGTACGTTTTGAACCCCATTGAAACGGATGATCGTACTTGGATTCCACTGCCAAAGAGTAGTGTCCATAACGCTGTTTCTCATCACGGAAAGGACGAATCATTTGCGAATGGCAAGTGTAACAACCTTCACGAATGTAAATATCACGACCCTCCAGTTCGAGCGCTGTGTAAGGACGAATACCATCTTCTTCTTCAGTCAGCGTTTCATAGGTACTATCGAGATAGCTAAGCGGCAAAATCTGTACAATACCCGCAACTGAAAGCCCTAATGCCAGACAAATAACCAAGAGCCAGACCTTTGTTTCCGTCTTTTCCTGGAAAGACATTTTTTCATTGCTATTATGAGCCATTGAATTCTCTCCTCTTATGCGTTGGCTGTTGCCATATTTGTTTCACTCTTGGCACTGCGAATAGTCATCACAATGTTATAGAGCATAAGAATAGCGCCGAGCAAGAAGAGTGCTCCACCAATTGCACGCATTACATAAAACGGATGCATTGCGGAAACAGATTCAACAAACGTATAAACCAGATTGCCATACTCATCTGTCGCACGCCACATCAGCGCTTGCATAATACCGGACACCCACATTGCACAAATGTAAATAACAGCACCGATTGTTGCCAGCCAGAAATGAACGCCCAACAACGTTGTTGAGTACATTTCACGACCCCATAAACGAGTCACCATATGGTAAATACCACCAAAAGAGACCATTGCAACCCAACCTAATGCACCTGAGTGAACGTGACCTATAGTCCAGTCTGTATAATGAGACAATGCATTAACCGTCTTGATTCCCATGACAGGGCCTTCAAAAGTAGCCATTGCATAGAAAGCCAGAGAGATAATCAAGAAACGAAGAATGTAGTCATCACGTAACTTGTGCCATGCACCAGAAAGTGTCAACAGACCATTCAATGCACCACCCCACGAAGGAATAATCATAGCAATAGAGATTGCAGCACCTAAAGATCCAGTCCAGTCAGGAAGCGCGGTATATTGCAAATGATGCGCACCCAACCAAGCATAACCGAACATCAGAGCCCAGAAATGAAGCACCGACAAACGATATGAGAAGATCGGAAGATTTGCTTGCTTGGGAATGAAGTAATACATAATCCCAAGGAAACCAGCTGTCAAGAAATAACCTACTGCATTATGGCCATACCACCATTGAATCATCGCATCTTGAACGCCTGCATAAGCAGAATACGATTTCATCATTGAAACTGGAATCGCTGCCGAGTTCACGACATGCAGGTAGGTGATCATGATCATCATACCTAGGAAGAACAGATTCGCCACATAAATGTGGGATGTTCTCCTGATCACCAACGTCATAATAAAGTTGATCATGTAAGAGAGCCATGAAAGGGCAAGGATGATATCAATCCACCACTCCAGCTCTGCATACTCTTTACCTTGCGTGTAACCCAAAGGCAATGTAATTACTGCACATACAATGACGAAGTTCCAGCTCCAGAAAGTAAACCAAGCCATCTTATCGCTCCATAACCGTACATGACATGTACGTTGAACGATATAGAATGCGGTCGCCATTAAAGTACAACCACCAAAAGCAAAAATAACCGCATTTGTATGCAATGGTCGTAAACGACCAAAAGTCAAATATGGGCTATCGAAATTCAGTGCTGGCCAAGCCAACTCTGAGGCAATATAGACACCAATAGAAGCACCCACCACCAAATACACTACAGCGCAGATGGTAAATGCTCTAACGATATCGAAGTTGTATGTCTTTTCATCTGTTGTGATAGCAGACACGTAACCCCCTCCATTTTTATTAATCAAAAGAAGTGAACTTAACGAACTGTCATGTAGCAACGAACTGAAAGCCACTCAACAACCGCAAGCCCCGCCAACCCCCACATATAATGGCTACTTAGAATTAAGGTATAACATACCAAAACACTCAGGAACCTTTTATATATTGAGGTGTCGAGATGGGAGCGTACTTGATTTTAGATAGGCGCGCAAGCTTGTGACTCACTTCACAAACAAGCAGCAGATATGACAAAATATGGGGTAAAAATCACCCGGAATTTTAACTATAAAATTCAATGACCTACACTCCAATACCGTGACCATTAATTTATATAAATATTCCCTGAAATTACCCCTATAATCTGGCCATAGGGCGAACTGTAATATCAGTAACCTCAGCCGTTCTCGGTGCACTCAGCGCATAAACAATTGCGTCAGCCACATCGGAAGACTGCATCAAACGCGCACTATCATAATTTCGTTTTTCCATTTTATGAATCGCCTCTTGCATCGGGCTTGCCGTTCGCCCTGGGTAAATAGAAAGCACTCGCACCCCGTCTGGGTTGACCTCCTCCCTTAATGCATCAGCAATCGCTTTCAATGCTGCTTTGCTTGCAGCATACTGTGCCACTCCCGATTTTGCTGCCAGACCCACCGTTGAGTTAACAAAAACAATCTGGCCTTGTTGCTGTTTCAACGAAGGCAACAAATGCTGAGTTAACAAATAAGGCGCTCTTACATTTATTTTATATTGCCAATCCAGGCGTGCCACCGACTCTGTTTCCACTGCACCCATGGCAAATACACCGGCACAATGCACTAATGCATCAAGCCCATCAAAATCTTGTTTCAACAAAACCAATAAATTGCTCTGCGCATCATCATCCGTTAAATCTGCTTCATAACACTGTGCACCAACCACATACTCACGCACCTCAGACAACACACTATTCAATGCATCAATGCGCCGCCCAATCAAACAAGGAATTCCACCTTGCCTTGCAACCTCAAGCGCAACTGCACGGCCAATTCCGCTACTGGCACCTGATATCACAACAACTTTTCCTGCAAGCACTTGACTATTATCCATAAACTTTCTCCTCTCAATATTTTTTTAAATAACCCCTAAGTTCAAATAACTTTCTTCCGATATTTATATTAATCAACCATCTATTCAACACGGATCGTTACAGCATGACAATGACAGCGGCTCAACCTAAAATCACACTCGATTTTTTCCTGACGTTAAGACCCCTCCGCGAATTGTCGCGCGATGAAGCAAAACAATTTGCTTCAAAATGTACTTTTATTGAACGCCCCGCAAACTTTCGGTTGCGTCAAAAATACCAAAACAGCATGTATGACTTTTACATTATTACCGGCACCGCTGAGCGACTTGATGATAACGGTGAAATCAAAACAATCATTGGCGGTACGGAGTCAGCATTATCCCCCCTTTATGGCAACAGCACACACCCAGCCGATGTCACAACAAAAACAGATACAAAACTTATTCAGGTAGAGTCATTGTTACTAGAAAAAATTTATAAAAAGGCTCGAGACAACTCATCCATCTCAACCCAGGTTTTGAAAAATGAAAAAATAACTGCAGAAAATGTAACGACAGAGAATCAGCTGTTTGCACAAATAAATAAAGATTGCCTTGAAGATAAACTGGAGCTCCCCAGCTTGCCTGATGTGGCCTTACGGATTCGGCAAGCCATACAAGACCCAGAAAAAGGTGCGAACGATATTGCTAAAATTATTCAGTCCGACCCTGCTATTGCCACTCGACTGATCCATGTTGCCAAAAGCCCACTCTACCAAGCCTCCAATGCAATTACAGACTGTAAATCTGCAATAATACGCTTAGGCTCCACTACAGTTCGAGATATTGTCACTACATTTTCATTGCAACAGCTATTTAAATCAAATTCCCCTCAAATTACAGAGCGCATGAAAGAGTTGTGGTATCACAGCACCCATGTCGCATCAATAAGCGCTATTTTATCCAATTCAGTCAAAGGTATTAACCCAGAAATAGCGATGTTAGGCGGCCTGCTACACGATATAGGCACACTCGCCATACTCGGTTACGCTGAACGCTATCCAGATTTGGTGGAAGACAGCAACGCCCTAAACCACGTTATTTACCAGCTTCGCGGAGAAATTGGTGCGATGATTTTACGCAAATGGGAATTCCCTGCCGAATTACTTTCCGTTCCACTGGAAGCAGAGAACTGGCAAAGAGACTCAGGGAGCACCCCAGATTATAATGACATTATTATTGTTGCCCAACTTCATAGCTATTTTGGCACCCCCCAGGCAGCCACCCTACCCACCATGATAGAGATTCCAGCGTTCCAAAAACTACCCCTCAGCGAAGACGGCCCATCTAAAAGCCTGGAAATTCTTGTTGAAGCACGCAGTGAAATCGAAAAAACACGACAATTACTCAATGGTTAAGTTAAAATTTCATTTTATTATTTCGGATGAACTGATCGCGCCAAATATTGTTATTTTCATCAGAATGAGTTATCAAGTGATAAAAAATAATAATTAATCGGAAAATAACATACTAAAAATGCGTATGTATAAATTTTTACTTCTCAAAAATACAAGCTTGCTTAGCCTGTTTTTGCTTTGTTTTTTATCATTTTCATATAGCACCAGTAACGCAGAGGAGAGCACCAAGCTCCAAAAACTTAACTTACTCATTCAAACAGATCAGCTCTCACAGGCAGCCCAAATACTCGCCACCATGGACCAAAGTATAATCCAGTCGGCTTATGGGCATTACAATCTTGGTATTGCGCTTATTTCTCATCAAAAAATTAAAGCGGGTATCGCACTGCTAGGTGAAGTGATACGTCGAACTGCATATGGTGAGGAACAGCGTGCACTAAAAGAGAAAGCACACCTCATATCAGGCCAGACTCTGCTAAAGAATAAAAAGCCATTTTTAGCCAGGAAACATTTCATTGAGATCCCCAATTACAGTCTATTTTATAGCGAAGCCCTGCTTGGGTCAGGTCAAACAAGCTTTGCACTAAAACAGTATCAACAAGCACTTGAATCCTGGTCCATACTTCAAAAACAACCCATTAATAGCGCTGTACTGGAATCACTTTACTTAATTCCTGATCTACTGTTTAAACTAGGTTTTTATAACAGGTCGCTCAATGAATACCAATATGCAATCGAACAATATAAAACAAGAATCCATACACTGGAATCTGCAATCACCGACCTAAATAACCTAAGTATGACACCTACTGGAAATATTCAACCAAACACACTATTCAAACCTTATATTAACCACTATTTAATCCCATTACTGGCTAGCCACTCTTTTCAGCAAGAGATTGAACACCTTAATAAAAAAACACAATCTGAGCGTAAAATACAGATAAAAGCTTTAAATCAATCTGCAATTTCAATATTGGAAAAACAGAAAAAACAACTCAACAACTACCTTGCCGACGCTTATCTTGCAACCGCTCAAATCTATGATAAAAAAGCGAGCCGTGCATCAGGAGGCGCGCGATGAAAAGGCAATTTATATCAGCTTTATGCTTGATTATTATGCTCACTGCATGCACTGGAGGGGCTCTCCAACAAAAAAGTGAAAAGTCCAACAATAAAAAAAGTATGAATGAGTTGGCCTTGTTTAATAAACCACTCAAAATTGATACAAAAATTTCACCTATCGAGTCACAAAATAGAGCCATAAAATACTACCAAACCTATCTTGATATGACCGACAACAGCCATAGAAAAATCGACGCAATACGCCGATTGGCTGACCTGAAACTCGAAAAATATGAAGAGAGAATCGCAGTTAATCAAGATGCCGAAACATCACCCTACCAAGCCATTAAGCACTATGAATCGTTAATAAAAAACAACCCTGACTACGAACATATAGATAGCGCACTTTACCAGTTAGCTCGTGCTTATGATCTGAGCGGAGAACTGATTAAAAGCTTGCAAATACTTTTAAAGCTCATAGAAAACCAACCTGATAGCCCGTACACTGCTGAAGCTTACTTTCGACTGGGAGACACACTATTTACACTTGAACGATACCAGGAAGCAGCACACGCCTATCAGAAAATCATTCAAAAAGGTCAACCTTCCATATTTTATGAAAAAGCACTCTACAAGCATGGTTGGAGTGAGTTTAAATGGGGGCAATACCAATCGGCACAAAAATCGTTCATCAAACTTCTTGACATCATATTATTTGATACGGACACCTCATTACTGTGGTCCATTGCATCACTTGAAAAGGATGCAGACAGAAAGCTGGTCGATGATATTTTCCAGGTATTAACCTTCAGTTTTTCCTATCAAAATGGCGCGTCATCTGTCAATGATTTTTTCAGTCGCCAAGGTCGTCGTGACTATGAGTTTCGCATTTACTCACTTCTGGGAGAACACTATTTAAAACAGGGAAAAACTGCTCAGGCAGCACGAACCTATGACGCTTTTATTCAACAATCTCCCTACAGCATTCACACCCCTCACTTCTTCGCAAAAAAAGTGGAAGTCTATCGACAAGCAGGGCTGAGTAACAAGCTTCTTGATGCAAAAGTAGACTTTATAACACGTTACGACATCAACAGTGATTATTGGACTGATCGCAATCAGTCAGCACGCCACCAGATCATGGATGACCTGAAATCCAACACAGAAGATGTTGCTCAACATTACCATGCCATTGCACAAAAAAATAACAGCTCAGAAGCCTATCGCCAAGCAACACACTGGTATCAGCTTTTTATTCGTAACTTTCCAAACGATAGCAAGACACCGTCTGTCAATTTTTTACTGGCAGAGCTGCTCTTTGAAAGTAAGCGTTATGCCGATGCCATCAAAGAGTATGAAAAAACAGCCTACGATTACCCCACCCATAAAAATTCTGCAGATGCAGGCTATGCTGCACTGATTGCACAAAAACACTATAAAAAAAGCCTGGGATACCAGCAAAAATTGCAATGGGAAAGCGAAGCAGCGCTAAGCTCATTACGTTTCTCTGAAACTTTCCCGCAAGATCCGCGAACAACACAAATTACAATTAAGGCCATTGAGCAGCTATATGCATCAGGTGAATACGGAAATGCAATTAATGCGGCACAGAAAATTATCGACACATCCACATCATTGAAACCTGAATTAAAACAGATTGTACTCACTGTAATCGCTCACTCTCAATTTGAGATGAAAAACTACACTGATGCTGAAGCCACCTATAAAAAAGCACTGGCACAACTTCCGGCTGAGAGTATTCAAAATCGGCAAAAACTGGATGAACGACTCGCAGCGACTATTTACAAACAAGGCGAAATTCAACATAAACAACAAAAGTATCACAATGCGATCAAGCACTATTTGCGCATTGAACGCATCACCCCTAACGCCACATCAATTATTGCAACAGCAACCTTTGATGTCGCAGCCAGCTATATCGCTCTTAAAGACTGGAAAAATGCCATTCGTATTTTAGAAGTTTTTCGCCGGAGTTACCCCAATCATCCCCTGCAAAATGAAGTGCCTAGCAAACTGGCTGTCGCCTACATGGAAGGCGGGCACCCTCTTAAAGCCGCAAAAGAATTTAGTGACATCATAAAAAAAGGAGGTACAGTCGAACGTGAAGCATTGTGGCTCACGGCAGATTTATATCAAAAAAATGGCAAAAAACAGGATGCAATCTCGATTTATGAGCGCTACATCACGCTCTACCCTGACCCTTTCGAGCAAGCTATTGAAGCACACAATAGAATTGCAGTACTTTACAGCCATGGTGAAAATCCGCTCGCTCATCAGAGCTGGTTAAAAAAGATTATTGAAGCAGATAAGAATGCAGGAAAAAAACGCACAGATCGAACCCGTTATATCGCATCACAAGCAGCGCTCACACTGGCAAAATCAACACTCTCTTCCTATCAAAGAATCAAGCTGGTTGCGCCACTTAAAGATAATTTACATAAAAAGAAAAGATACATGCAAAGCAGCTTGAGTGCCTATACACAAATTACTAACTACGCTATTGCTGATTCCACAACTGCAGCCACTTATAACATCGCCAATATTTATTACGATTTCAGCCAGGCCTTGTTAAAATCAGAGCGCCCACAAGAGTTAAATGCTGAAGAGCTTGAACAATATGACATATTACTGGAAGAACAAGCCTTTCCTTTCGAAGAGAAAGCCATTGAAACACATATTCAAAACACCCGTAGAACCCGTCAAGGGGTATACAATCAATGGATAGAAAAAAGCTTTTCGGCACTCCAAATACTTATGCCCGCACGTTATAAAAAAGTAGAACACAATGAAACAGCCATTGACCGCTTACATTAAACCTTTATTACTTACAACACTGCTTTTAACCGGATTAGCAGGCTGTAGTAGTACGCCTATATCTAAAACAACCGCGCAAACACCTGGTTCAGAAAAAACCGGAAATACTTCGGCTCCACCCGAAGCACAAAATGCTTTTAAACGTGCTAAAAAAGCAATGAAAATACAAAATTACCGAAAGGCTGAAAAGTTATTGGTTGAAATAATCCAAAAATATCCAAATTTTTCTGGGCCTTACGCAAACCTGGGGATCATCTATGCCCGTGATGGTCGTGATAGTGAGGCTGAAAAACAGTACAAAAAGGCAATTAAACTCAATAAAAACAGCCCCGCCATATACAATCAACTGGGTATATTACACAGACAAAATGGTCGTTTCGATGAAGCAGAGTCAGCTTATAAAAAAGCACTAAAACTTGATGAAAACTATACTAATGCTCACATCAATCTGGGAATTCTTTATGATCTATATATGGGAAACCTGAAAAAAGCGCTAGACCATTACAAGCGCTATCAGGAGCTATCTACTGAAAAAGATAAAAAAGCCGCTATATGGATACTCGACCTTCAACGTCGAATTAAATCTGAAATGTCAAAAATCTAACTTCTTTGAACACATAAACCAATGAAATCAATGCAACAATATTCGATACAAACCTGCTTCTATAAAAAAATGTATGCTCTACTCATTTTAGTGCTCATACCATTTAACAGCAGTTTTGCCGAAATGCCTCAAAAAAGCTCAACCAATACGGAGCTGCCGACTGTCTCCTACATCATCCCCTGGAAATCGCCTCCCATGAGCAAAATATCAGGCAAACCGCTCGAAAGCCTGGCTAATAAAGATGTGTTGCAACCACTCGACAGAGAGGTTTTTCAACGACAGCTCAAATACTACAAGCTGTTTAAAAACGAACACAAAAATCAGCACGAAACGAAACCTTAACAAAATTATTCAGTCAGTTATAATGCCCGGTTTTTTTATGTCAAAAACAAACTATATTCAACTCAGGAGATCAATATGGATGCCATAACAACCATTGTTCGCTTTTTGCAAGAAGGTGGTGCGTTTATGTATCCCATCATACTCATCTTAGCTTTAGGCCTTGCCATTGCTGTTGAGCGCTACTTGTATCTTACTTCTGTCAAAAACAGAAATATGAAGGTATGGAAAGCACTCATACCGCAGCTTAAATCAGGTGCTTATGATAAAGCAGCCAATATTGTTGTTAAATCAAAAACTGCCATGGCAAGCATCGTCTCATATGGTTTGGCGCGCTTACAAACCTCCCAACACCGTGACGATATTGAAACCGCCATGGAAGAAGGGTTAATGGAAGCCATTCCAAAAATAGAAAAGCGAACCCACTACTTAGCAACTCTAGCTAATATCGCAACACTCATGGGGCTACTAGGCACAATTATTGGCTTGATCCAGGCATTTACTGCAGTTGCTCAAGCCGACCCAGCCCAAAAAGCTGATCTGCTTTCATCCAGTATCTCTATCGCCATGAATACGACCGCATTTGGCTTGATTGTCGCGATCCCCCTGATTTTAATGCACGCTTTTTTGCAGACAAAAACCACAGATATCATTGACAATCTAGAGATGGCCTCGGTCAAAGTTCTTAACGTAATAAGCACTAATACGCGCCGCGCCGCAGCAAATAAAAGACCACAACAATGAGAAAGCGCTTGCGCCGACATGGCAAAGAGCCGGCTGAGCTGGATATCACCGCATTCTTGAACCTGATGGTCATTCTCATACCATTTTTACTCATTACTGCTGTGTTTTCCCAGATTACAATACTCGAGCTTAACCTGCCACCTGCTGACAGTGTTAATGTTGAAAACGATGAAAAGCCTGAATTTTTACTGGAGGTCATCATTCATCCAGATGCACTGCAAGTCTCTGATCGCCCAGGAAGGTTACTCAGAATGATCCCTTTAAAAGAAGGACAACACGATTACAAAGCACTCACCGATTTATTAAGCGCACTAAAAACCCGCTTCCCTGACAAACAGGAAGCGATGATTCTATCAAAACCCGAAACGACTTATGACACATTAATTCAGGTTATGGATAATACGCGCATGGTCGAAATTTACCAGGCGGGCTCTGTCGTGCAAGCTGAGCTTTTCCCTGATATATCGCTTGGTGATGCACCATGAAAATGTCCAGACGTGCGCGCCGCATGGAGCGACACCATAAACGAAAATATCAAGGAAAAATTAATTTAGTCTCGTTGATGGATATATTTACCATTCTTGTTTTCTTTTTATTAGTCAACTCATCCAATGTTGCGGTGCTCCCAAGCACAAAAGATATGAAACTTCCTAAGGCATCAGTGGAACAATTGCCTAAAGAGACTTTAGTTATTGTCGTCAACAACCGTGACATATTAATTCATGGTAAAAAAGTGGCCTCTATTCGCGATGTAATGAATAGCTCCGAACCCATGATCAAACCACTACAGGATGAACTGAACTATAACGCCGCACGATCCATAAAAAATCTGCCAGATGACCAACCTTTTAAAGGTGAAATTACCATTATGGGCGACAAACAGATTCCATACTCACTGCTTAAAAAAATCATGGCCACTTGTTCGCGCTCAGGCTACAGCAATATCTCATTGGCTGTCGCTAAAAAAATGATAAAAAAACAGGACTAATTAAAACGTGGCGACATTGACTCCTTACGAATTATCATGGACAGCCAATCAATTTGATGAACGCAGATTTCGTCAAGTTGTCGCTATTTTTTTGATTGTATTTTTAATCGGAAGTATTTCCGTATCTTACATTACAGTGCCCAAACAAGAGCGCTCACAAGCCGAAAAACTTCCTCCACGCTTGGCCAAGATGATTCTTGAGCGTAAAAAAATCGCACCACCACCTAAACCTGAAATCAAAATAGAAAAACCTGAGGTTAAAAAAGAGGAACCCAAAAAAGAACCGGAAAAGAAGAAACCAGAGAAAAAACCTGAAAAAGAAAAAATTGAAAAAAAAGAACCGCCTAAACCTATAAAACAAAAAACACCCGAACAACGTGTTGAAGCGGCTCGCGAAAAAGCAGCAAGTTCTGGATTGCTTGCATTTTCAGATGATCTTGCTGACCTTCGAGAGACCCCCGTGTTTAACAACACAGCTCCACTCGCAACGGGACAGCCTAAAAGCTCAAGTATAGAGCGCTCTATGATGACTTCTATGGCAGAAAAAAGCAGTGGAGGCATCAGCACAAGCCAACGCCCTCTCAATACAGGAGGTGTTCAGCTCACTGACCGCTCTACAACTGCGATGGAAAGCCCAATTGAGCTCGCTGCTCGTGATGCGGTGGCAAACAAAAAGCCTACAAAACAAGTTTCCAAGATAAAAGAGCGTTCCAAAGGAGCCGTTATTCTTAAACTCAGTCAAAATAAAGGTGCAATTGATTCAATTTACCGGCGAGCATTAAGAAAAGACCCTACCTTGCAAGGTAGAGTCAATATTGAGATTGTCATCGCACCGTCAGGGAAAGTCATAAAGTGTGAAATTATTTCCAGCGAATTTCAGTCAGAAGAGGTTCTGAAAAAAATTCGCTCACGTATCAAATTTATTAATTTTGGTGCGGAAAATGTTAGTGAATTTACAATTCAATATAACTTTGATTTTCTACCGACATAGAAAGCTCTCAGTATAGTAGAAAATGAACATGTAACTGGTTCAGCTCACCCCTGAAATTCGCCAGTTCAAGGAGAAAGAAGTGGCAAATTTCAGGGGTGAGCTTAATAGTGACTAAAAACCCAAGCTAACTTTAGCACTATAAGATGTGTTATCACCTATTTTATCCGCTTCTACAGTAAGATTTAAAATTAACAAATTCATACTGATACCCGCAAACAATTTATTCTCCGCAAAGCTTTCGCTTTCCAGACCCGCGACACTCTTTGCAACACCACCAGGGTCACTATTCACCCAAACTTTTCCTACACCACCGTAAGGAGTCAATATGGCAAAGCCTTTTGACAGAGAAAGCTCAAGCCCTTTGGTTTCAAAGTCTAATTCATCAATTCCATTTATGCGGGAGTAAGTTCCCCGCACAGCAAGAGCCGGAGTTGCAATACTGCCTTCCAGGATGGCATAACGCACCTCTGCACCCATCATGCTTATATCAGTTGATGGGAGCGCTGAATATGAAGCCCCTATATCAAAACCAAAAGGTAAACCTTTATGTGCGTGCAGTTTAGGCAAATACAGCACGCTAGACGAACCATTCGAGCTTGCTGCTTTTTTCCATATATCTGAATGCTCCATTTGCGTGGCCGTCACTTCCACCCCGACATCAAATCCCAAAATCCCCATGGGTTCTGCAGGAACAATTGATTTATAGCTGAAAGCTGCGCCTAAATCTTTTGATAAAGAGAGAAATTCATCTTGACTTGTCAATTTTTCCAACTGATCAATATCTCCACCTGCAAACGCAGGCGAAACGAATATTGTTGACAGTGCATATACAACCAAATGACTATTTTTCATTAAATATCTCCAGCTTCAAAAATATGATCTCAAGCTTATTATCACCCTATTTATGTAAAACATTAAATTTTATTGAAAAAAATATTATATTTTGAGACCTTTGTACGAAAAATACTTTTCGTTCCAGTAAGGGAAACTGGAAATAACAAAACAAAAAAAGGGGCTATAAAGCCCCTTTTTAAGAAAAACTGTATTTATATACTTTTAGTGACTTTTTGAAAGCATATAAGCTACAGCTGCTTTTACTTCATCATCTGTAAGGCTCGCTTTACCACCTTTTGCAGGCATTCCACGAATACCATTGATTGCATTCGCATTGATTGCATCCATACCTTGAGCCATACGAGCGCCCCAATCACCTGCATCACCCAATTTAGGTGCGTCCATCATGCCAGTATCATGGCACAATTTACAGGTTGCAGAGTAAATTTCCTCTCCTTTGGCCAAATCAGCACCTGAGGCTTTTTGAGAAGAAGCTGCCGCTAATCCAGCAACAGCCGCCGTTGCACCAGCTACTTTTTCTTTAGTTCCGTCAACAACTCCAGCTGTCATGTCCTTGGAACCAGAAAGTGCATCTGCGCCCATTTCTTTAGTGCTATCAACTGCCTTGGATGTCATATCCTTAGCACCATCAAGCATACTGGCTCCTGCTTCTTTAGTTGACTCAACTGCACTGGAAGTCGCATCTTTTGCAGAGTCCACTATATTAGAACCCACATCTTTAGCACCCTCTACAGCACCATTGGCTGTTTCTTTTGCTGCATCTAAAACATCAGCACTTGTTTCTTCAACGGCAGAGACTGCGTCTTTAGCGGCATCAGTTACAGTAGAGCTTGCTTTATCAACGGCATCATTAGCCTGTTCGCAACCCATTAAAGCTGCTGCCATAACAGTAGTTAATAAAATGGCTTTTTTCATTTTTATACATCCTAAGTTTTCAAAAAATTTAAAATGGAACACTTTTACCTATCCACCCTGCAATTCTCAATGAAATAAAAATATTTGTAAAGTTTTCTGATAATTATTATTAAAAATAACTCTCTATTGGCAATATAAACCTAGATTATATGCCACCATTCACAGGCAGGTTCGGTTTCTTAAATAGCAACTATAGCCTTCAAACATCTTAAAATATTTATCTTGAGACCTTTGCGCGGTACCACCAGTCATGCGTAATCGTCAAAGGCAACCTGTCTCCCAAATCCCCAGGTAGGGGGCATCATGACTCCAAGAGACCTTGAATCCCTCTTTCAGGTTTTATTGCTGACCGTCACCGTGTGTGTGAGGGGTGAGGTTAGTCAAAAACCGTTCCTCGATGCCTATTCAGTAGTCAATTGGCCATTTTGGACGGATCTATCCTGTAACAAGCTGTGTTTGTATCGTTTCAAATTGGCGGCGGCTCAAACTCCTTCAGTGCGATAAGCACTTGCTCCAGTAATATTCGATGTTTTTCTTTTAGTTTTACAAATAATTGCCGCCCCGTCTTAACCACTTTATAGGCCTTCCAGACTTCGTCTGTCACGTTGCCACTGGAGGCAACCCAAAATAACCCCTCGCCCACAAATGCTGACCCCAGTACCGCTTCCTTAATTGTGGAAACTCCGAAAGCATCTTGTGAGAACTCTTCCCTTTCAGAAACTGAACCGCCTTGGATACAGACAAACTCGGTGGAATGCCTATCAGCATATGCACGTGATCCCTGTTGATTGCTCCCGCATAGATGATCATCTCTTTGCTTCGCGCAATCTCTCGCAACAACTCTCGACACCTCTGCCCTACATCTCCATCCAATATCGGATAACGATATTTCGTTACCCAGACCAAATGATATTTGCAATCCCAAATAGTGTGTCCGCCATGCTTATAATTCTGCATATCACAAGCATACCATGCTGACCCTAGCCACCTGAAGGCGTGGGATTTACAGATCCCCTATCGGGGACTTTAAAACGCATCACTTGAACACCATCAAGTTCTTCGATAAAAAATGGCTTTTTTAGAGTATGGTCTGGCGTACAAACAGTCACTTCATGGCCTTGAGCTATTAACTCTAATGCTAGGTCATGCATCATGACTGCTGCTACCTTAATGCTACTCGGCAAATAATCATCAACACATCTGAAAATAGCTTTTAGTTCTACCTGGACCAATAATCGACTGCCTTCAAATAAACTGCCATCCACCCATCAACAAAGGAATCAAATCAATTACCCCTTTGATAATCCCTTTGCTATCAGCTTGACTCGCTTATCTAGGTTTTTATCCATGGCAAGCAGCTGCAACTGATAGCAAAGCGCAGTTGCAGCTATCATTGCATCAGGAAGCTTCCCACCTTGAGATCTTCTAAACTGAATCACACCTTCTTCTATTCTTTCATCAAAATTCAAGACCGTTATAGTATCTAGAAATTTTTGAATTGCCTGCTCTTCATTAGCCTGCAATGATGGAAAACTCAACAATTCCATACGAGTAATCTGGCTGACAGCACATTCAGAAAGCACGCACCTTGAATCAAAAAATAGCTGGATTACGGCATTATTTCCTTTAAGCAGACCATATAAGTCCGCCCCGTATTGCAAGAAAAAAATTCGTTTGAGACAAAAGAAATGGCATTGCTAAAGTAGTATAGCCTAGTTAGAGGCATTGCTAATCTAGTATAGTTAGTGTTCCATTTCTCTTATGCATTAACAACAATGTTGACAATTCCAGCATACGTACACTTTTTGTATAACATTTTGTTTTCCGACCCATTCGTGCAAGAAAGTGTCTGAAGATGCTGTTGTAGTCTTCCACCGTGTAGGTTTCAGCTTTCGATTGGATGTGTTTTTCTTTTGGGATAAAGTTTTCATAGGGTTTCCAGTAATCCGTTGCTATTTTTCCGGCAAGTTTCTCTTTGATCTTGCTCCATAGCTC